>JAGQHH010000209.1 GCA_020431945.1 Cyanobacteria bacterium HKST-UBA02
GCGCGGCATCACCATCAAGGCGCAGCCTGCCCGGATGGAATACAAGGCCCGGGACGGCAAGACCTATGTGCTCAATCTAATCGATACGCCGGGTCACGTGGATTTCGGTTACGAAGTGTCTCGATCTCTGGCTGCCTGCGAGGGCGCCCTCCTGGTGGTGGACGCCACCCAGGGGGTGGAGGCCCAGACCCTTGCCAACGTCCACCTGGCAGTGGACGGCAATCTCGAGATCGTGCCGGTGATCAATAAGATCGATCTGCCCAGCGCCGACTGCGAGCGGATACGCCATGAAATCGAGGACGTAATCGGTTTGCCGGCGGACAACGCCGTGGAGACCAGCGCCAAGAACAATATCGGGATCGAAGATGTGCTCGAGTCCATCGTCCGGGATGTGCCGCCTCCCCGGAACACCGCCGACAAGCCGCTGCGGGCCCTGGTCTTCGATAGCTTCTATGACAGCTACCGGGGGATAATCGTTTATTTCCGGATCATCGACGGTTCTATCAAGAGCTTCGAGAGGATCCGTTTCATGGCCAATAAAAAGGCTTTCGAGATCACCGAGCTCGGTGTCCTGAAGCCCAATCAAGTCAAGGTCGACAGTCTCGGACCGGGAGAGGTCGGTTATCTTGCTGCTTCGATCAAAGACGTGGCTACCCTGGTGGGTGATACCATCACCAGTGCCGAGCATCCGGCGCCGGAGCCGCTGCCCGGCTACCGGCCCGCCAAGCCCATGGTTTTCGCCGGTATCTATCCGGTGGACAACGAGCAATACCCGGAATTGCGCGAGGCTCTAGAGAAGCTTCGCCTGAACGACTCGAGTCTTTTTTTCGAGCCCGAGAGCTCCGAGGCTCTGGGATTCGGCTTCCGCTGCGGATTCCTTGGCCTGCTCCATATGGAGATCATCCAGGAGCGTCTCGAGCGCGAATATGACCTGAATCTGATCACCACGGCTCCGTCGGTCATTTATCGTGTAACCAAAACCGATGGCACGGTGGTGATGATCGACAACCCGGCTTTTCTGCCCGATGCCAACCATCGCGAGATGATCGAAGAGCCTTTCGTAGAAGCCAGCGTCATGGTTCCCACCGAATATGTCGGAGCGCTCATGGAGCTCTGCCAGGGGCGCCGGGGCGTGTTCATCGATATGAAATATCTGGATGAGAGACGCAATCTCCTGCAATACAATCTGCCCCTGTCCGAGATCATCACTGATTTCTACGATCAGTTGAAGAGCCGCTCCCGGGGCTATGCCAGTCTGGATTATCATTTCCTCGACTACCGGGCGAGCAAGCTGGTCAAGCTCGATATCCTGATCGGAGGCGATCCGGTGGACGCTCTTTCCGCTATCGTCCACCAGGACCGGGCTGCTTCTTATGGCCGGCAACTGGCGTCGAAGCTCAAAAAGCTCATTCCCAGGCAACTCTTCGAAGTGCCTATCCAGGCTGCTATCGGCGGTAAAATCGTGGCCCGGACCAATGTCTCTGCCCAGCGTAAGAACGTCCTGGCCAAATGCTACGGCGGGGACATCTCGCGAAAGAGAAAGCTTCTGGAAAAGCAGAAAGAGGGCAAGAAGCGCATGAAGTCCGTGGGCAAGGTCGAGATTCCCCAGGAAGCTTTCATGGCTCTTCTCAAGCTCGACGACGAAGAGTAGGGACCGGGTCAGTTAATCGTGATGTCCGGATGCTCGCTCCGGAACCGGGCGATGGCCCGGGCGGTGACCTGGCTCGACTCGCCGACCTGAAGCTTTTTGAGATTGGGCATGCCGGCGAAAATGGCCAGAGATTCGTCGTCTATGCCGCCTGCTCCGTCTACGATCAGCATGGTGAGACCCTTTATCCCGGCAATCTCCTGCTGGGCCTGGCGGCTGAGATTCGTGGCGGATAGATTGAGATGCTTGAGATTAGGAGCTTTCTTCAGCTTCGCCAGTTTGGACGGGGCCAGATAGGGACAGCGGTCCAGACGGAGGCTCTCGAGGCTCTTGATCCGGGCGAGATTGGTGAATCCTGCCATGGCGAGATTCTGACCTCTCAGGTCGAGAGTGTCTATATTGCTGTCGACCAGGCTGGCGAGCCCGCTACCATCGATGGTGCAGATTACCAGATTGAGATATTCGACGCCGGGAAACTCCTTGAGCTTCTCGAAGTCGGCATCGCAAAACTGCGGGGAAGCAAATGCTTTCGTGCCGTTGACCTGGAAAGATGCGCGGTAGGCAATGTCCCAGAGGTCCCGGGAGGGGTTGCCCTGATCTCTTGATTGCGCTGCGCGTGTCGGGTCTGCGCTCTCTCCAGCTCGGCCGATAGCGGAGGCGTGCCGGCTTTCAGGGCGCTGTCCGGGCCAGAGAAGAATTGATACTACTATCAGTATCATGAAAAAACGACAGAAACCCTGAAGGAGCCTGGTCATGCAAAAAAAAGGATTGCCCGGGCGTTCCCCTGTCGCTTCCTCCGCCGGAGGCGATTGACATGCCTCCAGATCGATGAGGGCTTTCAATATAGTGCGCGAGCTCATACCTCTGCTGGTCTGCCTGGTCTCGGCAAGCTCGACTTCTCTCAGGAGATGCTTGAGCATGGCCTGCTCGTCGTCTCTCGAGGCGGCGCTCAAAGAAGCGAGCTCGGCGATCACCTCGCCGGCGGATTGCTGGCGCTGTGAAGGGTCTTTGTCGAGCATTCTGGCGATGACGGCATCGAGTTTGTCCGCCAGCACAGGTCCGACCTTCAGAGCGCGTTTTATCGAAGGGGGAGAGGCGTTGACATGGGCGCTGATGGTGGCGACGGCGCTCGATTCGCCGAAAGGAGGGCTGCCGGTGAGCATCTCGTGAAGTACGCAGCCAAGAGAATAGATATCGCTTCGGTGATCGGCGCTCTCGCCCCGGGCTTGCTCGGGGCTCATGTAGAGCGGTGTGCCGATGATCGAGCCTTTTCTGGTGAGATCGAGAACGTCGCCTCTCGCCAGTCCGAAATCCACTACTTTCACCAGGGGTCTCTCGGCCTGGTCGCAGATCATTATATTGTCGGTCTTCAGATCCCTGTGCACGATGCCTTTCTCGTGGCAGTGCTCGAGGGCGGCCAGCACCTGCAGGATGACCTCCACCGCCAGCTCGGGCTCCAGGGCTCCCCGGGCGGCAATGAGCTCTTTCAGAGACCGGCCTTCCATGAGCTCCATTACCATATATGGCCGGCCGCAGTGGCTGAGACCGAAGTCCAGGACCAGGGGCAGATGCTTGTGATTGAAAGTGGACATGATCCGGGCTTCGTGCTGAAACCTTCTCACCGAGCTCAGATTGGAGAGCTCTGCTTTCATGTATTTGATGGCTACCGGCCGGTCCAGAAAGCTGTCTCTGGCTTTCACCACCACACAGGTACCGCCTTCGCCTATGGTCTGCCTGTCGACATATCGCGAAGGAAGACTGGGCTCCGCCTTAAGATACACGCTGTGGGCCGCGAGATCTCTCATACTGGAGTTCATTTAGTAATTCTTGCCCCGTTTGCCTGGCCGCCATCCTCATGTCTCTATGCGGTCCGGAGAGAGTTTGGACACGAATTGACCGAACAAGTAGGGCATAATAGAAGGGCAACAAACCCCGAGAGTCGAGCCCATGGGCAAGAAGAAGAAAAAGAAAGAAGCGAAGCCCGAAAAAAAGAAGAGTGATGCTGAGGAGCTGCCGATCAAGTTCGGCGCGCAAGGCACGCAACCAGACTCGACGGAGCCGGCGAGCGAAGCCGGCAAGCCCAAACGCAAGCGTCTGCAAGAGGTCCTCAAAGGCCAGGCCAGCGACCGTGAGATGGAAGAAGCACGCCGCAAGCTCTTGCGCGAGGCCTGGACCGAGAGGGATCTGCTCTACCGCCGTATCTTCGGCAAGCCCGCCCATGTGAGCCCGGCCAATTACGGGCCTCCATCTCTCGAGGTGCCGGCGGATTTCGAGCTCACCGCAGCCGCCTGGCAGCATTCCGCCGATACCGCCAATCCCGGGGATCCGACCCTGGAGGAGCAGCATCTGGCCGTGCTCGCCTATGAGCCCGATCCCCAGAGACCCTACTGGACTTATGTTACCGCCGGTCTCGCCAGTCCCTGGCTGCAGACCGAATGGCAGCAAGTATCCGGCTTCGGCTGCGAGCTCCTGGTCAAGTCCCGGGTGGACAACCCCTGGGCGCCCCAGCTTCTGCGCACGCTCGCTTTCTATGTATTCAATCATGCCGGGCTCATGAGCCCCGGGGTGCGTGTCGGTCTCAACGGTCCGGTGGACCCCAATTCGAGCTCCCTGATCCGCAATGCTTTTATCTGGTACGCCGATGAAGCTCCGGATGCCTGGTACCAGCTTCCTTCAGGCGGTTTCGGCATCTTCGCCATTGTCGGCATTACCGAAGCCGAGTGCCAGTTCGCCGAATCGGTGGAAGAATACGGGACCTGGTGCATCCAGCAGGTGCTCAGCCATCTCGGTAATGGCCAGGTCACCGATCCGGACCGGGCTTGCATCATGGATAAGGAAGGCATAGGCAGCCTTCTCTTCCAGGTGAAGAACATGGCCGACACTTTCCGGGAGACTGCCGGCGCCGATCGGGACGCCAGCCTGGAGTCATAGTCGCCTGAGCCCTGCCGGCCACTCTAGCTTTGACTCAAGAGAACTGCTGTTGCCCAGCAAATCGACCACGCCTGAATGATCCCTATCTTCTTGAGAGGGAGACTCGAGAGCAGTGACTTTGCAAGTAGAATCTCGATCAGAAATGGAGTTATGACCAGGACGGTAAGGGTAAGGTTATCCTGTCCGGCTCTGGCAAAGGCCAGGCAGGCGATGATACCGAGTACCCTGGAAGTGGTATTCATGGTACCGGTGGCCAGATGCACGGCAAAGGAGCAGGCAAAAGTAGCACCAAGCATGAGCGTTGCTACCCTGATTGCTTGCTCCATATCAGCCGATACTGTTGCTGCTGCCAGAATGGGTAGAACGGCTGCGGCCGCCATACCGGCGATTTCGCGAACCAGTCTTGAGTGCTTTCCAAATGAATTGTTTCGGAGAATCCGATTGCCCAGGACTACCGCAAGCGCTGGCAAGATCATCAGCCAGTTTACAAATGCTGCTGCTATCATCGAGCCTGCCAGAATCGCAAGCATCGCTGTACGCCTGTCATGGCAAGTGCCTATCGCAAGCCACAGCACGATCTGCGCTGCTATCGACTGCGGCAAGGATGAGCCGAGCGTGGCGCCGAGTATGCTGGAAAGTGCCAGTACGACTACGGCGCCGTGCTCGGCTGGAAGTCGGAAAATCATCGGGCCGATCATGGCTTCACTGCTTCGTCAAGCTCCCACGGTCGAGGGTCGCCCTTGCGAAAACCGTCCTTCTGATATCCGGCGCTCTCGATTGAGCCGGCGTATTTTTCCGGACTGCTGGCGGCCTCTATCATTACATCGCAGACTATTTTGAGAGCGCTCTGCCAGGTTTCTTTCATCTCGTCCGTCCAGTCGCCCTCGGCACTCAGGTGCTCCCCGAGCACCGCAACAAGATTCTCAGCTACCGCAGCATAGTGATCGTTTTCGGTCTTGTATCTGAGATGACGAATGGCCATCGCCTGCAAATAAGGAACAAGTCTGTCCTGGTTCTCTACTGCGGCGACGATCGAGCCGATGGAAGCAACCAGTTTCTTGTGCTGATCTTCTGGCGGTGTTGAGAAGAGCGGTTTGACCCCAGGGTACTTTTCGAACAAGCGCTTATAGAAAGCCAGGCCGAGGGACCGGGTTCCACCGTTTTCATCATTCGCTCGACGCCAGGTGTCTTTCAGCACAGATGTATTCAACGTCATTTCGGAACCTCCAGAATCTATCTATCACTTGCTGTATCATAGCTTTTAGAGTCGCCTCTTTTCGTGCTTCGGTGGATTGATATCATTGCTGCTCATCCAATCGAGTTGATCATCCCTCGGGATGGTTTCCATCCTGAAACCAGTCCTAAGTGCCTTGCTACGAGCTGCTTTTCGCTGTAGGCTCTGCGATCTGAGGTCACAGGAGGGAATATATGAGGAATAAGACCGTGGGAGAACTTGTGGCCGAGAAGCCCATGAGCGCAAGGATTTTTGATGAGGCGCGAATAGACTTCTGTTGCGGAGGCAATCTTACCCTCGAGCAGGCATGCGAGAAGGCTGGGGTCAGTCTCGATTCGATGCTCGCTCGGCTGGAGCAATGCGAGGTAGGTTCAGATAATGGCGTTGATTGGAATAATGTAACATTGACAGAGTTGATAGATCATATCGAGAAGACTCATCATGTTTATGTCAAATCCGAGCTTCCCAGGCTGGTTGCTCTGGCTACCAAAGTGGCTCGGGTGCATGGTGAGCGCGCTCCGGAGATGGTAGAGCTTGCGGAAGTCTTCTTGCGGTTCAAAGAAGAGCAAGAGCAGCATACTATGAAGGAAGAGATGGTCCTCTTTCCGTACATAAGAAGCCTCGAGTCCGAGCCCGCGCCTTCCGCGCCGCCATTCGGCACGGTCGCCAATCCAATCGCATGTATGGAAGGAGAGCATGATAATGCTGGTATGGTCTTGGCCAAGATGCGATTGCTTACCGGCGACTATTCCGCCCCCGAAGATGCCTGCGGAAGCTGGAAGGCTCTTGTCGGGGGGCTGGCATCGCTTGATCTGGACTTGAGGACTCACGTCCATAAGGAGAACAGCATCCTCTTCCCGAAAGCAATACTTCTAGAGAAGAGAATGCTTTCGGCGAGTTCGCAGGCGAAGCCCAGATAAGAATCAACAATTTTGGGTTATGACCGTCTTGTCGACCTGATCCTTATTTTGATTCGCGCGCCAGTAGTGGTCGCGGTAATGGTCGTAATACTCGATGGTCTTGTTGATCCCCTCCACCAGGCTGGTGGTGGGCTCCCATCCGACGACACGTTTGATCTTGCTGATATCCGAGTAGAAGTCACCGGGTTCCTGGGCCTTGCGCTCCGGGGAGAACTCGGCGAACTTCCAGGCGCCGCGTTCGGCGCAATCGATGATGGTCTCCACCAGCTCCAGGAAGCTCACCGGGATGTCCGAGCCGACATTGAAGATCTGACCGAAGGCTTCTTCCACCATGGCTGATTTGATGATAGCCTCGACACAGTCGTCGACATAGCAGAAGTCTCTGAGAATACTGCCGTCTCCGAAGACCTGGATGGTGTCGTTGTCCATGGCCAGCCGCACGAACCAGTTGCAGACGCCGAATCGGGAGTGGAGCATCTGGGAGCGAGGTCCATAGATATTGCTCAGGCGCAGGAGCACCGAGCGGATATTGTGGGCGTCGTTGTAGACCTTGATGATTTTCTCGGCGGTGAGATTGGAGATCTCATAAATCCCCTTGGGGTTTGTGGGGGCTTCTTCGTTGACCGGAAGAGAGACCGAAGGCCCGTACTGTCCGCGAGTGCCGGTATAGATGACGATGGCGCCAGGATTGTGCTTGCGCAGTGCTTCCATGAGGATGGCAGTGCCGGTGATATTGATCTCGATATCCGGAAACGGATTGGAGAGGCTCATCAGGTGGCAGACCTGGCCCGCCAGGTGGAATACGTAGTCCTGATTGCGGACCAGGTAGATAATGGCGTTCTCGTCCCGGATGTCGGAGTAATTGATCCGTATGTCCCGTGCTACCGGGGAGACGTTGAACTCATTGCCGCCGTAATCCGGAATCATGGCGTCCATTACGGTGACATTGGCGCCGGCCTGGACCAGTCTGATTGCCAGGTTGGAGCCGATAAAGCCCATCCCTCCGGTGATCAGGACCGATTTGCCTTTGAACTCAGCATCAATATTGGTTGTTTTTGTCATAAACGATGATCTTACCACGCGTAATATTAGATACGGTGCCAGACCGCATGAGCCGGGCATTGCCGAAGATTTCTTAAATCTGTTTCAGTCCCGGAAGCCGATATACCGGGATATTACTTGTCAGTAAAGTACGGAAAGGACCGGATTCCTTCGTCTGTGGGCGATTTCAGCAGGCCGCCCGGCTCAATTAAGCAGTCATTAATTCGACGGAAGCTCTTTTCTTCTATATTGTTCTGTCCTGACCAGAATCCAGTATTTAGAAAGGAAGTCTCTTGGAAGTACCCTTTGGAAATTTGAAGAGCCATTACCGGCAATATAAGACCGAGATCGATGCGGCGGTCAGCCGGGTGCTCGAGAGCGGTTATTTCGTCCTCGGTCCGGAAGGACAGGCTTTCGAGGAGGCTTTCAGTCGTTATCTCGGGGGAGGCTATACCGCCGGTTGCGCTTCCGGCACCGATGCCATCTATCTGGCCCTGGCGGCTTGCGGAGTCGGTCCCGGAGACGAGGTCCTGGTGGTCGCCCATACTGCCGTTCCCACTATCTGCGCCATCGCCATGACCGGTGCTGTGCCGGTTTTCGTGGACGTGCGCCCGGACGGCTATGTCATGGACGAGAGCGACATCGAAGGCAAGATCACCGAGAAGACCAGAGCGATCATTCCGGTTCATCTCTACGGACAGATGGCGGATATGGACACGATTATGACCATCGCCTCCAGGCATGGTCTCAAGGTCGTGGAAGATTGCGCCCAGTGCACCGGTGCTCGTTACAAAGGGCGAATGGCAGGCACCATCGGTGATTACGGTGCCTGGAGCTTCTATCCCAGCAAGAATATCGGTGCTTTCGGCGACGGCGGAGCCGTGAGCACCAATAGCAATGAGAATCATCAGAAGCTCCTGATGCTGCGCAATTACGGCCAGTCCAAGCGTTATTATCACGATATCGAAGGAGTGAACAGCCGTCTCGATGAGATCCAGGCTGCCATTCTGGCCTGCCAGCTACCTTATATAGACGAATGGAACGAGCGCCGCCGCGAGATCGCCGCCCGTTACGACCGGGGGCTGGCAGGCTATGTCGAGACGCCGCGCGTCCTACCAGACAATCACCATGTCTACCATCTGTACGTGATCCAAACCGAGAATCGGGATGATCTGATCGCCTGTCTCCTGGAGAAAGGCGTGCAGGCCCTGATTCATTATCCGGTCCCGGCCCACCTGCAGAATGCCTACCGCCACCTGGGCTACAGTAGAGGCAGCCTGCCTCATACCGAAGCTCTCGTGGACAGGATAGTCAGCCTGCCTATGTACCCGGGGCTCACCGATCAGGAAGTCGACTTCGTGATCGAGTGCCTGAAAGAGTTCGTCGATAGTCGCCGTTCAGCGTGTTCTGCAGAAACAGCAAGCAAGGAGCCAGATTTAGATGCCGACAGGAAGTCTAACCAGGTCGCAACAGCAACCAGCTAAGCTCGATCCCGAAAAGCGGGTGCGCATATCGTCTGTGTCGCTGGTCATTCCGGCGTACAACGATGAGGACACCATCGGCAGGCTTCTTCGTGATGCCGGTCGTCTCCTGCCGGAGCTCTGCGATAGCTACGAGATCATCGTTTGCAACGACGGCAGCCGGGACGATACCCTGAAGGTGATCAAAGGCGAAGCCGAGCTCAATCCCAATATCCAGGTGATCAATCACCCGACCAACAAGGGATTCGGAGCCACGATCAGAGAGCTGTATCTTGCCGGCCGCAAGGATTTCGTCTTCTCTCTTCCGGGGGACTATCAGTATGCCCCCAAAGAGCTGGTCACCATGGCTCGCGGTCTCGACGATCTCGACTTCGTGATCGGCTGGCGGGTGAACCGCAACGATCCCATGCGTCGCAAGATCCAGTCCATGGTCTATAACGCCATGCTGCGCGTGGTCTATGGTAACCGCCATAAAGACGTGAACTCGATCAAGCTTTTCCGCCGCGAGATCCTCGAGCATATCCAGCTCCGCTCCGAATCGGCCTTTGTCGATGCCGAGCTCTGCATCCGCTCGTCACGAGCCGGTTATCGCGTCGGCGAGATTCCCATCGAGCACCTGCCCCGTCTCACTCAGGGAGCCTCCGGCGGCAAATTCTCGGTGATCTGGGAGACCTTCTCGGATCTCTTCAAGATGAGAGCTTCTTTCTAACTCTGATTCCTAACGCTTAACGCTGATCTGGAGCCATGGGTTTGTATTTTTTGTAGAGCAGGAGATTGTGCGTCGGCACAGGAGAGCTGTGAGCTTTGGTGTTCATGCTCTTATAGAGACTCTTCATGGCCAGGGTGCTCGGATGGCTCTCGCCATACAGGGAGCTGTAAACGCTGATTGCTTCTTTTAAATAGACCGAGGCTGTATTCCACTTGTACTGCAGGGTGTCATTGATTCCGAGACCGGCCAGGACTTCTCCGTATTCGCTGGACTTCTTCTTGCCGGCGGCTTCCAGAATGGCCTTGGCGCGCAAGAGGCTCTGTCTGGCCTTATCGTACTTGCGGAGATAGGCATAGGAAGTGCCGGTGGCGGTGAGGCCGGGAACCAGCCGGAGACTCTTGGCTCCGTAGAGCTTTTCCATCGAGACGGTGAGCGGTGCCCCGATCTGGATTGTCTTTTTGTAGTCCTTGCTGCGCAGATTGAGCTGGGTCATGGCGTCCAGCACGTCCAGCACCTCGGGGCTCTCGGCACCATAGACCTTTCCCTGGATACCCCAGGCCCGGGTGAGGATGGGACCGACGGATTTGTACTGACCGGCGCTCATATAGATGTTGGCCAGAGCCACCGCAGCTTTGCCGAAGGCCGGGCTCTGGGGACCGGCTGAGGTCTCGAGCCCGTTATAGCCGTCCATGGCTCTGGCTGCCGCGTCTTTGAGCTTGCCTTCCTTGAGATCGATCTCCGCCAGGGACACCTGGTCGAGAAGGCGCTCGATGCTCTTCTTCGGGAGGAGGGCTTCCCTGATCGATAGCGCCTTTTCGAGGTGCGCTCTGGATTCCTTCAATTTCGACTTGTCGAGTTCGTACTCTGCCACCAGATCCAGTGCCGATGCTTTGACCAGGCTGTCGCTTCCGAACTCCTTATCGATCTCGGCAAGAAATGACCCGGTCGGATCGCCGTTGCCGGCGTTCTTGACCGCGCGGTTGAAGCGGGCATGAAGACCGGCATAGCGATGATCCTTGATCTCGGTCCTGGCTGCCGAGGTGAGAAGCTCGTCGGCACTGGCATTGAGAGTCCTGGCTTTGTCCAGTTTGCCGGTCACTTGATTGAGCATCGCCTCGGTGGACAGGATCTTGCCTTTCAGATAAGCCTTGGAGCGGGCCATGATCGATGCCGGGATCATTACCTCGGTGGGCTCGTCCGGCAGCGAATCGGCCATATAAGCAGCTTCGGCGAGCGTTTCGCCGGCTTTCTCGAGCTCGCCCTGCCTGGTCTCGATCCTGGCGGTGATGTTAAGCAGCTCCGTCTCCAGATAAGGAAGGCTGCCGGCCAGCTCCAGGGAGCGGACCGCTTCGACACCCTGTTTGCCGACAAAGCTCGCTTCCCGGCTGAGTCCCATCTCGTCCAGGAGGTCTGCCAGATTGAAGAGCATTCTTGCTTTGCTCTCGGCCTGACCGGCGTCGGCAGGCTTCTGGTGGATCATGCCCATGGCTGTCTTCAGATGAGCATCGGCGTCTTTGTACCTGGCCATGCGGCGTTCTGCGATGGCAATGCGCTCGAGCAGGGCGACGGTCTGATACGGGTCTTTGCTCTCCAGCTTCGACTTGGTGGCGGCTTCCGTCAAGACCGGAATGACTTCCTGATACTTGCCGGCACCGAGCATCTCGTCGAATTCGCTCATATCCGTGGACTGGCTCATAGCCGGCATGACAGCCGAGATGCTCAGACCGACGGAAAGACACAGGGCCAGGGCTGTCTGCCTGCGATTGTCTCTTTGCGCTCTCATTGCAACAACCTCTCTCTTCTCAGTTGTAGATAGCAGCCAGTGCCGCCGTCATTTTCTCTACAGTCTCGTCAATATCTGCTTCGCTGTGGGCGCTGGACACGCAAGCTGCGTCCACCGCTGTGGGGGGCAGATAGATCCCGCCTTTTAAGATATGGTGGAAGAATCGTGCGAAGGAGCTTTCGTCGATGGTCTTGCTGTCGACGAAGTTGCGAATCCGCCGCTCGGTGAAGTGAATCGCGAACATGGAGCCGACCCGAGCGAGGCTTACCGGTGCTCCGAGCTCCTCTATGGCTTTGCCCAGACCGTCGAAGAGCCGGTTGCTTCTGGATTCCAGCACTTCGTACACTTCCGGATCGGCCAGCAGGTCGAGAATTGCTATGCCACCAGACATGGTGACGGGGTTGCCTGAGAATGTGCCGGCTTGATAGACTTTGCCGCCGGGAGAGAGATGCTCCATGATTTCCCGGCGCCCGCCGTAGGCGCCGATGGGCATGCCGCCACCCAGCGCTTTCCCGTAGCAGGTCAGGTCCGGTGTGATCCCGTAGAGACCCTGAGCGCCTTTATAGGCGACTCTGAATCCGGTGAGGACCTCGTCCAGAATCAAGAGCACTCCGTATTTGGCGCAAAGTGTTTGCAGCCCTTGCAGATATCCTTCATCGGGAGGGACCACGCCCATGGAGCCTGCCACCGGCTCGATTATCACAGCGGCTATCTCTTGCTGGTGTTTCTCCAGCAAGTTGTCCAGGCTGTCCAGATCGTTGAACGGTGCGCTCACGGTGTTCCTGGCGGTGCCTTCGGGAACGCCTCTGGAATGATGTCCGGAGCGGCTTGCCAGGGTGGCGTCGCTGTGCCCGTGATAGCAGCCTTCGAAAGTGACGATCAGATCCCTGCCTGTGTAACCGCGCGCCAGCCTTATTGCGCTCATGACGGCTTCGGTGCCGGAGTTAACGAAGCGCACCATATCGATGGAATCGATGGTGGAGACTATGCGAGAGGCGAGCTCGAGCTCGAGCTCGTGGGGAGCTCCGAAAAGAGGTCCGTTTCGAAGGGTGTGGCAGACCGCTTCGATGACCGGCTCCGGCGCATGTCCGAGAATCGCCGGTCCCCAGGCTCCGACATAATCGATATATTCATTGCCGTCTATATCGAAGAGGCGCGAGCCCCGGCCTCTGTCCATGAAAATGGCCTGTCCGCCTACTTCGGTGAAGGAGCGAAAGGGACTGTTGACTCCTCCGGGAATCAGCCTCTCGATCTCTTTGCCTCGCAATAGAGAGCGTGGAGGGGATTTTGCCAGGCTGTCGGTCATGCTCTTTCCCTCACATCTCGATATGGGCTTCTATTTTGTAGTCACCTTTTTTCAGCCGTTTGGCGCCGAGGCTGTAGTGATTGTGGCTGCCTCCGGATGTGGTGACGATTACACTGTCGCCTTTGCTGAGTTTCACCACATCGGGAGTGCGGTTGATGACCCGCACGTGTACAGGGTTCTGGGTCCCTTTTACCGTAACTACGAAACGGCTGAGCTCTTTTTTCTTCTCTTCCGCCGTCACTTCCGCTTTTATGTATTCGAAGCAAGCATTGTTGCTCCTGGTGCCCTGACTTTCCACGGCGATGGTGTGACTGCCGGCGGAGAGATCATCCGGCAGCGAGATCCGCAGCTCCACCGGTGATGCCGCCACCACCTGTGCTTCGCTGTCGCTGTCGACGAGCACGCGATTTTGTTTTGCCATGCCCTCGAAGTCATGCCCGTTTACCACCAGCACTTTCGAGGAGGTCGCCAGGCGCGATGTGCTGTCGATGGAAGGATGCTTGTCGGCACTGCTCGAGAGAATCAGGGGTTGCAAGACGTCGATCACTCCAGGGTTCAGCTCCGGTCGAGCAGACAGGGAGACATTGAGGGTTCTGCCCGGGGTGGCGTCCTCCGGTACCATGAACATAGCCTGACCGGCGTTGTCCGTGGTCATGGTGGCGCCGTTGAAACTCAGCTCCACAGCTCTTTCCGGCTCATTGCTCCGGGTCAGGACGGCCACGGTGAGGAACTTGCCGGCGATGGCTCGCTCCGGGAGAAGAACTCTGGCATCCAGGCTGGGCTCTCTGGTGATCGTGCTCGGAGCCGGGCTCTCCCAGCGACTTCTGGCCGAGGCCGGGGTGAGGGGCAGGGAAGAGATTCTCGTGAGGTTCTGAGCAGGCTTTTCGGTCGGGACCGTATCATTGCTTACGGCGCCAGGCGCAGCTTCGTCTTTTTCTTGCCAGCCGTGCCTGATTGCGGTTGTCTCTTCAGCCTCATCCGCTATCTTATCTTCGGGCTCCTGCTTCTCGGGCTCTTTCTTCTCAGGCTCTTGCTTCTCAGGTTCTTGCGCTTCCGCTTCTTCAGGCTCGGGCTCGCTCTCAGCGACTTCTTCTTTTTCAGGCTCTTTCTTTTCTGGTTCTTTCGGCTCAGGCTCTTTCTTCTCAGGTTCTTTCTTCGCGACGGCCGGTTTTTCGGCGATCTTTTTATCTTCTTCTTTGTCCTGGATCTGAGCGAATTCGGACTCGACAGTGAGATTTATTGGCTTTTCTTCTTTTGATTCAGCTTTCTTTTCTTGTTTCTGCTCTGCTTTTACTCTGGCGGCTTTTTCTTGCTCAGCCTTCTCTTGCTTCTCTTGTGCTGCCTGTGCTTCCAGGGCGGCAAGCTCTTCCAGCCTGGCGTTGTATAGAGCTAGCTCAGCCAGGTATTTGCTTTTTCTGTCCGTGAGAATCGGCTCAAGGACGATCAGGGACTTTTTTTTTACCGAGTTCTCGTCGGTCTTGTCGGCAGTTTTTTCGTCGTCCTCGCCGGCGGCTTCGGCGTCCTTTTCTTCGGCCGCTTCTTCAGCGTCGTTTTTCTCCGGTTTCATGCAGGCTGCATCGACATCCACATCGCCGAGCTCGCAAATCCAGAAGTCGACCTGAGATTGGCTCTGGATATCGAAGCCTTTTTGAACCGGTGATTTAGCCGATACGACGACTATGAATTTACCGACCTTGCTTCCGTCTTCCAGATTTTTGTCCTGGCAGTCACCGGCTATGGTGACATTCAGGAGTCCACCCACCTTCTTGGCCCAGACGGCAGCTACAGAGCCCTTGAATTTGTCGGAGATCTCTACGGCTCCAGAGGACCAGGCTTCGACAGTCATTGTGGTGGTAGCGGCTTTCTTGTTTTCCGGAGCTAAGATTCGATCTGCCTCGAGCTCATTGCCATTGAGGGAGCTCTCCAGGATCTGCCGGGCGAGCTCGACGATCAATTTCTCGTCGGGCTGGTCCACTCCGGAGGTTTCTTCATCGAGCTCCTGAAGGGACTTGGTGACGTCTTTGAGAAGGCTGATCAGAGCGGCGTCCGGAAGCAGGCGGGGGGCCTTTTCGCC
>JAGQHH010000210.1 GCA_020431945.1 Cyanobacteria bacterium HKST-UBA02
GTATGTAGGGATCATACCAATAGATAAGTCAGTTAAAACGCTTCCTCTGCCCGCAAAAACTGCCTTGTCGCCTGGATTTCGCACCATTAACGGTGCCGATTCGAAGTCCAATCGATCAAGTAGACCACACCGGCGATTGCAACGATAGTAGCATTCAGATGAAGCGCCTCGGGAGCCCCGATTCTCGAGGCCAGCCAGCCTATGAAGAAGCTTCCGATGGGAGCGAGACCGAGAAGGACCGTCATATAAATGCTCATCACCCGCCCCCGGAGATTGTCCGGTACGGCAAGCTGTACAAGGGAATGCGCTCCGCTGAGCATGGTCACCATGGCAAAACCCGTAAACAGCATGATCAATTCGGAGAGCCAGAGGGTTTTCGAAAAGGAGAAGGCCAGGAGGCTGAGACCGTAGATAAAGGCTGCCACTCCCACTCCCGGTCGCAAGATCCCTCCATGGGCGCGGCTGGCAAGAGTGAGGGCGGCGAGAAGCGCGCCGACACCGTTGCAGGCCCGGAGAGCACCGAGGACCTCTACTCCGCCCCCGAGGATCTCAGAAGCGAAAATCGGCAGGACCACCGAATACTGCAGACCGAAGAGGCTTATGATACAAGCCAGGATCACGATCCGACGCACCGAGGTTTTACTGGTCACGAAATTGACCCCGTCCGAAAGCTTCTTCTCCTCGACCTTCTCGCTTCCCTCCTCTGTCTTCCTGCCTCCTTTTATCAGCAGAAGCGCCGTGAGAGCGGCGCAGTAACTGATCGCATTGATCGTGAAGCAGACCCCCTCGCTGGTCATCGAAACCAGAATCCCCGCTGCCGCAGGGCCCAGGGAGCGAGCGACATTGAACATCGAGGAGCCGAGACTGATTGTATTGACCAGGTCCTCGCGCTCCACGAGGTTGACGACGAAAGCCTGCCGGGACGGTACCTCGAAAGCGTTCACCGTGCCGAGGAAGAGCGCCAGGAGGACACAGTGCCAGACCTGGATATTGTTTGTCAGAGTGAGAACGGCAAGGACCGTAGCCTGGCACATCGCCAGAATCTGGGTGGTGATCATCACCCGCCGGCGATCGGCTCGATCCGCAAGAGCACCGCCGGCCAGTCCGAAAAGAAGCATGGGCAGAAGATTGCTTCCTTCCACCACACCGAGCATGAAAGGCGATCTGGTCATCCTCCAGACCAGCCAGGAAAGCGCCACCATCTGCATCCAGGTGCAGGAGAGCGAGATTATCTGGCCGGCGAAGAATATCCTCAGGTCCCTGTATTTCAAGGACCGGAAAGTCTGTCTGAACTCTCTCGATAGAAAACCCGTTAACTTTCGCATGCTCGTCTCAAGATGAAAGCGTCACCACCCGCTCCACTCGGTCGGGGCTGGCGCAGAACACCTCGAGCATAGCCACGGATTCCTGGGAGAAATTGCATATAGTCAGCCGTCTCTCGAGCAGCCTGACATGCTCGGTAAGGCGGGCAATACCTCGAGGTGAGTCGAGGTCGGAGCGCTCGAGCTGACCGGAAATCAGATCGAGTTTCAAGCGCAGGCGAAGCAGGCAGACGAGGATCGTCAGATGGTGCAGCCCGGACACGATGCTCAGGAAATTGAAACCGGGTCCGAAGTAGAGCTTGGAGAAGACCCTGAGATAGAGAAAGCGTCTCAGGATGTCGTCGAGACTATCGGGAAGCCTGCCGAGACTGTTGGAGGCCAGATCGGCGATGCTCGCCTGACGCCCGGAATATGCCACGGTCACCCGGGTCTGACCTGAGAGAACCCGGGAGAGAAGATCGCGCGCATCCATATCGCCGGTGGTGCAATTGAATATGTCATCCGGGAAGTAGAAGCGAAGCAGATACTCGATGAGATGCTGATCGATGAGCTTGGCAGGCGCATCGAATCCGGCCATGTCATTGAGATTGACGGTGCCCGGGATCATGTCCCGGAACCCCCGACAAGCCTCATTGAAGCTCCTCTCTATCCGCGCTCCGGTGGTCGCTCTGTCACCGGAGGCGAGCAGGGCGAGCAGCGGCGCTTCTTTCTCGACATAATCGCTCCAGCTTATGTCGACACCGTCGATCACCTGGATACCCGACCAGTCGAGCTCGAGACCGGGAAAAAGACTGCGAAAGAGATCCAGCCTCGATCGCAGGTGCTCTTCCTGGCTGCCCAGCTCTTCCCCCTGGTTGAGAATGACTGCGGTGCTGGCGAAGCTCACCGAGGCGTAGACACCACTGGGAGTGGCAGTAAAAGTATAAGGGAACATCCTGCACATGGCAGGCTTCTCCTGCTCTCCGAAACGCTCGTGCAGAGCGCAACGCGATTGCTCGGTGAGAAATACGCACTTGCCGTCGGCACGTTTCTCGAGACTGTGGGTGAAGACCTGCAACTTGGCATCACTGCTTTGCAACACTCTGAACAGATCGCTTTCACTGCTCCCGAAATCGGAGGCATGAGCCTTGATCCGCTTGAAGTCCTCGCGGGTTGCCGGCACCGGCCAGTTGAAGCAGCAGTCGCCGCAGCTGCTGCAGGAGAATCTGATTCCCGATGGAATATGAAGCGTGTCGACCGGTGATGCCATCTCGGTCCATTATAGTTTATGCTCGTATCGATATCAGAAGACCCGATGCCAGAAGACTTTGTGAAAAATGAGCCTGAAGAGCCCGCCGGTGTGCCGAAAGACCGCCAGGTGCTCCTGCTTGTGACCGGCACCCTGGTGCTGGTCCTTCTCTACGGCAGCGCTCTATCCTCCCCGGATCTCCTCGATGAGCACTTTCTCAAGAGCTATCTTGTCAGACCGGGCAATCTCGAAGGCGTATCGGCCCTTTCCCTTCTCGATTTCCAGGGTCCGACCTTCGGCGACTCCTGGGGTCAGCTCAGCACTCTGGGAACTGCGTTCTGGGTCGGGCTGACCGGCAAGAGCCAGGTCCTCTCCCGCCTTCCCGGTCTGATTATGCACCTGGGTGTCACCGTGGCAACCTTGGTTGCCGCAGCAGCACTCCTGCGACCTCTGCCGGTGCCCTGGCTCCCGATTTTCATGGCCCTGGCATTTCTCGTCTGTCCTCTTTCCGCCGAACCGGTTCTCTACCTGGGAGCCCGGGGCTACCTTCTCGGTCTGCTTTTCCTGGTCATCTCCCTGGCACTCTATGTCCGCTCCAGAGAGAAGCAGAGCTTCACCATCCTCGGTATCGGCACGGTTATCTATGGACTTGCCATACTCAGCGATAGAACCCTCTGGCCCCTCAGTTTCAATTTTATCTCCTACTATTTTTGCGGGCTTCTACTCACTGACAAACCAATCTTCCACCGCGACAAGAAAGAAGCCGCCCTTGATCTAGCCGAGGCGGAAGAGCTCGAAGACGCAGTGGACAGGCTTCTGGCTCTGGAAGCCGGAAAAGAAAAACAAGAAGAAGACAAATCGGAGAAATCGCCCGCCGAGACTGTCCCCGCCCACGATACCAAATCAGATCCCAATCAAGATGATATAAAAGACCTTTTCCAGAGCCTCTTTCCAGCCCTGCCCTTCGTTGTGGTGGCAGCGGCAGCCTGCCTGGCAAGCCTGCCGGCTTCGCCCACCAAGCAGCTACCCAGGGAGATGCTCGTCACCGGATCGGACTGGTTGAATATGGCCACCGTTCTTTTCGAGCCTGCTTTCGGAACCTGGTCCTGGCTCTTCCTCCTTCCTCTTCTGGCGGTGCCCTTCGCCCTCAAGAAAAGCTGGGATTTCCGCAGGCAGGCTGTTTTTCTCACTATCTGGCTTTTCATGGCCCTGGTGCCTCATATGCACCAGTCCATAGAAGGACCAGCTCTGGCCGGCAGCCGCTTTCTCTATCAGGCCTGCATGCCTGCTTGCGGGTTGATCAGCCTGCTATTCCTCTCACCTCTCTATATCGCTCCGGGCGCGAAATCCGGTTTGCTTACGGCAACCAGAGCCGTCGTTATCGTGCTCTTCTCTCTTTTCCTTCTCGGCTGCCGCGACCGTCTCGACGGCCGCATCCAGGCTTTCGCCCGGGGAGCGGAGCAAGCAGGCTGGCTTCGCCAGGCCGTCGCCGGCCAGCCTGCCGGCGCGATCCTCGTCAGGGGTCTCGACCCTGCCCTGGCGGTGGCATCGGGTCTAGACAGCAACTCCCTGGCTCTCATAGACCAGCGAACCGGACTCTTGCGAGCGCCCTGTGTAATCGAGAGCAGGCTCGGCGAGGCTTCGCCGCCAGCCTTCCGGTTCGCCTCCGAATCCGGGCCAAAGACACTGGAGAAAGAAACAATCGATTCTAAATCTGAATCCGGAAGCACGACCCTCAGTCTCACAGCACCACCGGTGAAGGCAGGCGTGATGGCCGAGACCTTCTTCGATTTTCCCTGCGACAACGAGATGGGCATGGCTGCGCTTTATAGCGAAGCGGCAAGAGTCGATCTCTCTTTCGATTTCTCGGCTGTCGAAGGCGCTGAAGAGGCTCTCCTGGAGATCAGCCGGGCCGGTGTTCCCTTCGAGAACCCGAACGGCAACACCTTGAGCCGGCGTTCTTCTTTCCGGACAATCAAGCTTACGACCCGGCCGGGAGAACCCCATGGCAAGGTCCGGATCGGAGCCCGGGATCTGCGGCACCGTGGCGTTTTTTACCTGCGGGCATTCGCAGTTTCGAAAAATGGCAATATACTAGGACGTTCCAGCGACGCCGTGGCGATTCTCGCCAGCCCGGAGCTGGCTCTCCCGGAATCTATAAAATAGAAACACAGCAAAGTAGAGACAGACTGAAATGACCGCCAACAAAGTATCCATCGAAATGAAAGACCTGATCTTCTCCTGGCGAGACGATTCTCCCGACAACCTCTACTATTTCGACAAGCATACCGGCGAAGTCCGGCTGGTCAACCGCAATCTCGACGATCTCAAAGATCTCACCGACGAGATCGAGCTCCACCGGGAGCGTTATCTCTACCTGCCCAAGCCCGAGCCCGGCCAGCTCAAGGACGACCTCAGGGATTTCATGAAAACGGTCTCGGACCCGCAACGCCGGAGCATCCTGGACATGGCTTTCGAGAGCCCCCACGTCTATGCTTCCTTCATCAAGATCCTCCAGGGCTGGGAAGGCGAGAGCGATCGCCTGGAAGAGTTCCTGGACGGTAGAGCACGGTTGCGCGTGGTGCAATGGCTGCAAGCCAACTGTATCGAGACCGATCCCTTGAAAACCGCTCCGGATGTGAGTTAAAGCTCATGATAAATTCCGGTTGGAATTGACTGATCCCCGGAACAAGAAGGCTCACGGCCCCGACTTGCTTGTTATCGCAAGGCAAAGCACGCAAGAAAGGACCCCGAATATGACAATCGGACTGGCTACCCTGGTTACCGCCCAGATAACTATCCTCTATCTTCTGGTCACCAGAACCGAGAGACGACCCAGAAGAGCCGGAATCATCTATAAAACAGGCAGACGTTACAGCCGCGAGAAAGTGCCTGAATTTGCTCGCTGCCCTTATCTAGATCGATAGCATTAGAGCAGGCGCGATCAGGGTAAAACAAATTTGTGGCTTTCATTTCATCCCGCGAGCGCGCGAGCCGAAAAGTGACTTTAGTAGACGAAAGATGGGAAAGACTCAGGGGAACGGCTGAAAAGGCCCATTCCGAAAAGCGCTGGGTTGACGCCGAGCAGGCATGGCTGATAACTCTCGAGGCCGCCGAAGATTTCGCCGAAAACGATCGACGCCTGGCCCTCACTCTAGAGAAGCTGGCTGAATGTCTCTTCCTGCAGAGCAAGCTCACCGAAGGCGCCGTCTACTGCAAGAGAATCCTGAAAATCTATACTTCTGTCCTGGGTCCCGAGCATGTGGACGTCTCACACATTCTCGGCAATCTGGCCATGATCTACCATCTCAGAAGACATTTCGAACAGGCTGAGAAGTACTACCTGCAAGCCATCGAAATCAAAGCCCGAGCCCTGGGCTCCGACCATCCCGAAGTCACCAAGCTGAGAAGCAACTATGCCGACCTTCTCAGGGTGAGCAACCGTACCAAAGAAGCCGATAAGCTCAAAACCGGTGCTTCGGTTGTCACATCCGGAGGCTGGAAGACAACCACCGGGGCTCACGAGGCTTACGAGCCCCCCTCGAGTTTTGCTGCTCGCCGGCCGAAACTGCCTCCGGGCCCGGGTCAAGCAGGAAAGGCACCGGGCAAGGTCCCGCCGCCGCCACCGCCGAAAGCCCCGAACGGTCTCAGTCGAGAGGACGCCCTGGCCAAATGGAACGGCTTCAAGGAGCTGGCGGAAAAGGCCTTTTTCGCCGGGGACATGAAAGAAGCAGAATCGGTCTGGCACGATGCCCTGGAGATAGCCGGCACCTTCGGGGACAACGATCCCAAACTCTCATACACCCTGGAGAGCCTGGCCGAGGTGAAGTTCCGACTGGAGAATTACAAGGCATCCGAAGGCTATTACCGGCGCGCTTATGAAATCAAGCTCAAGGCTTTGCCCCCGGTACACATAGCTCTAGCAGCCAGCGCCAACAATCTGGCCCGGGTCCACTACCAGATGTGCGACTACGATCGTGCCGAGGAGTTCGCCCTCAAGTGTGTCAATATCTACGAGAAGCTCATGGGTCAGGACAATCCCAATGTCGCCTGCTCGCTACATAACCTGGCCACCCTCTATCACGTCCAGCGCAAATACAGAGAAGCGGAGCCGGCTTACAAGCGAGCTCTCGAGATCAAGAAAAAGATTTTCGGTCCCGATCACCAGGAAACTACAAGGCTGCTCAAGAGCTATGCCGACCTCCTGCGCAGCACCAACAGGGGAAGCGAAGCCGACGAGCTCGACGCCGTGGCAGTCGGTCTCATCACCGGAACCTGGAAAACCTTCGACATCGAAGACAACCAGTCCCTGGCTTCCACCGACGACAAATGCGATATCTGCGCCGCCAAACTGAACGGAGCGCCGACCTGCCCGGCATGCGGCTTCGAGGTCTCGATCGGCGTCATCTGAGGAATAGGCATTGCCCTGGAGCCCGAAAGGAAAGTATATCTGGGACTTCTGGTTCGCCAGTCGGGACGGCGAGACCCATATCTTCTACCTTCAAGGCGAGACCGGCGGTCTGCCCTCTGACCCGGAGGTGCTCAAAGACCGCTCCAGCATCGGTCATGCGATCCTCGGCAAATTCGGCTGGCGCGAGGTCTCCTGCGAGCCGGCTCTTTCAGCCAGCACCGCAAATGGTGCATGGGACAATCTCAGCCTCTGGACAGGCAGTATCTTCCATGACCCGGAAAGCGCGCTCTATTACATGTTCTACACTGGCAGGAGCAAGGACACACCGAGACTCTGGACCCCCAGCGAATGGCAGCATCCGCAGCAAATAGGCGTCGCCACCTCCAGAGACTTGCTGCGCTGGCAGAGACTCGCCTCCTGTCTCGACGCTCCGCTCATTGCCAATCCGGGCACAACCAATGGTTTTGACGGTGTAGCCTGGAGGGACCCATTCGTCGTCCACCTCGATGGCAATTACTATTGTTTCGTTTCTTCCCGCCTGGTTCCCGGCTCCATCCACGAAAGCGTCCATATAGAGAGCTTCGATGAAGGCGGTTGTATCGCCTATCTGGTCTCGCCTGATCTGAGGAGCTGGAACGAATCCTCAATAGAGATCCTTATCGCCTCCAAAGACTTCTATCAGATGGAAGTACCCCAGGTTTTCTGGCGCACCTCGGGTGATACCAGAGTACTCTATCTGATATTCTGTGCTCAGGAAAAGGACTGCTCAATACACAGGCGTAAAAGCCAGCCTGAAAGCCAGAATCGCACCGGTATCTTTTATATGAGGTCCGATCCGGTGCCGGCGGACCTCCCGGGTCTGCCACCACTGACGGAGCCCGCCAGGCTTCTGGTGGAAGGTCTCTATGCCGGCAGAATTCTCGATCCGGACGGCGACAGGCTGTGGCTGTTCGGATTTCCTTTCGACACGGGCGGACTGGCGGAGCCGGTCGAGCTAGCCTTCGACGGTATCGATCTGGTTATGGCAGAAAGCTGAGACCGTTCAAACGTTCTCGTGCTGCTTGTTCCACTCGGTGATCTCGCCCTGGATCGAGATGAAGGTCCCGTTGGCGATCTTGGCTCTGAGTTGATTCATCTCGAAGGAGTTGCCGACGGCTCCCTTCATGAAGATACCGGCGTTCGCTTCCATTCCGGCCACGCGCACAGCCTGAGCCTGAGCGGCACAACCGGTGGCCATCATGCTGTCGAGAGTAGCCAGCTGATCGAAAGCTCCCAGTTGAATACACAGCGCCTTGGCTGCGGAGATCTGTCCGAGTCCGCCTTCGATTCGACCGAGCATACCAGCGACGTTGCCACCGGTTTTGCCGAGGGAGAGCGCTTCTAGAAATGCCGGCATCGCCACGGTCCGGGCACCATTGACCTGAGATTCGACCGTCGCCTCGGCCTGAGCTTCGGTCATGCCGCCGTGCAGATAGGTAGAGTCGTCACCGCCCCAGCTACTAGAACTGTAGTCGTAGACACTATGTCCCTGATAATCGGTGATATTACCATTGCTTCCGTATGTGAATCCGGAATCGAAATCAGTGTAGTTGCCGCTGGAATCGGTGCGCGAATAGACAGTCTGGACTCCACTGTCGTTGATCGTGAAGTCATGCCCGTCAGGATCCACACCCGTGATTCCCTGACTGGTGACGGTTACTTCCTGACCGGTCGGGTTGCCTTCACTGTCTAGCTTGACCTGCTTGGTCTCGCCATTCTGGGTAACAGTCTTATACTTGGTGCCATCAGGAAGGGTCGTATCCGTGGTTACTACGTTGTCCGGCCCAATTGTGGTTACGGCCAACGGTCCCCTGACCACTAGGCCCTGGGTGCCATTTTCGACCTTGACCTGGCTGGAGAGATCGACAGTCTTTCCATCATGATTCTGGAACAGCCCTGTTTCAGGGTTGTATCGGTAGTTATCGCCCTGGTGACCGAATAGCGGTCTGCCGTCTTCGCCGAGCTCGATGGCGACTACGCCACCATACCGCCCGGTGATTACCATATATTTCTTGCCGTCAATCTCAGCGGTCTGGTGCGCCTCTCCGTCATTGGTCTGACCGGAGAGTGTGTCTGGTTTGAGACCCAACCTGCTCACTTCGTCGGCTGCTGCCTCCGGAGTAGCATTATTGGCGCTTATCAGGCGACCCTGATCCATATCGAGATTTGTCTCGGTACCATCGCTGTTTCTAATCTTGATGGTGGCCTGACCGTTAGTGTGCTCGGTCATCACATAGGTCCGATTCTTACCATCATCGCCTGCGACCGTGCGGCTCCATTCGATCGGTCCATCACCGACCTGTTTCACTCGCGTGTTGTCGGAAGGATTGTTCTTGTCGTTGGGAAGATCGACCGTGACGCTGATCACCTTGCCGTCAGCATCCTTGGTCACTGTCCGGCTTATACCGGTGGCATCGTCTACCTCGGTGACCGCTCTATTGCCGTTAGGTGCCGGCACATCGCTCACCTGCCTGCCGAATGGCTTTTTGGCGTCGAGAGCCGTCCTGACTTGCTCCGGCGACACATCTCCAGAGATGAATACTTCTTTTTGAACGGTATCGATATTCTCGCGCTGGCTGATCCTGGCAGCCTGCTCACCGGTGATCTCGAACTTCTCGCCACGATTGACCTTGCTGAGGACTTCCGCTTCCACGTCTCCGAAAGCGGCCCGTGCCGTACCGTCTTTGTTCTGTTTGAGAACGCCGTCATTGGCTATCCAGGTCTTGTTGCCATCCTTGTCCACCTGGCTGATGATCGTGCCGTTCTTATCTCTGAGGGTAATGTTGCCATTGGAATCTTCGACCCGAACCATTCCGCTTTCCTGATGGACATCTATAAAGGATCCGGTTTTGGAGTCATAGGTCGTCCGGACACCATCTATAAAAGGATTGTCGACGAACTCCTTGGCGAGATCATAGTTCTCGATTCTGCCCTTGAGAGCATTATCAACCTGGTCAGCGGGTAGATCGGAGCCGTGCTGCAAGAGGCTGCTGGTAGCCTCATCAAAACGCTGTTTTTCTGCATCCACAGCGCTGCCTGACTCGGCAGGCGTCGCCACATTGGCCCCATCGGCGATAGAGTACTTGCCATCACTGGTCTTCAATACTGTCTTGTCGGAAAAATTCCAGACTGTTTTGCCATCCTGGTCACGGACGACGGTGGTTCCGTCAGGCAATTCGACGGCAACTTTGCCGTCCCCTGACTCGAACCGCTTCACACCGGTATCTTTGTCCACATCGATCCAGACATCTTTGTCGGAATCATAAGTGGTATCCATATTCTTGCCATAGAACGGCGTATCGAGAGCTTTGTTTACCTGAGCCAGATCGACGTCGCCTGTAAGCCGGCTCTTGATAGCAGCCTCGGCATCGCTATCGGACACTTCTTTCCACGGATTTTGATCTTCCGAGAAGGTCTCCTGACGCAGAGCGTCGCTTATCCGGGTCAAAGTCTCGGCAGCATGCAACCGGGCCATCTCGGCGCCACCGAAGGATGCCTTGATTTCGCCCCCATCTGCCGGCTTCGAAATGGCGCCGTCCTTGAACTTCCAGACCTCATTGCCGTCCTTGTCCCGGCTGATCACCGTCCCGTCCTTGAGAGTCAATTGCACACTGCCATCGACATTCTCGACCCGCGTCATGCCGCTCTTTTCGTCGGTATCTATGAAAGCGCCGTTGGACTCGTCGTAAGTAAATTTGGAATCAGGATTCTTCCAGGGCTCTTTCAAGAAAGAATTGACCGAATCCAGACTTGTTCCTTCAGGAAGCCTGTCGGACACCAATTTGTCGGAATCCTCCTGGGAGACTACCTGCCCGTCCTTGAGCACATCACTGAGATGCGTAGCAGCACGCTCGGTGGAGTCGGATATTGCTTTGCTCAGATCCTGCTCTGCCATGAGGTTCTGCAGGAATTGGTTCTCCGATTTCATGAAGCCGTCGTACCAATCGCCCATCGTGTCGAGAGGATGATTCCAGAGGTCGATGGCCTCATCGAGGGCTGCAGAGCCAGCATCGGACACCGTGGAGACCATGGAGGTGAATCCGTCTTTCAAGCTGCCAAAAATAGACTTCGAGCCCTTCTCCACCATTCCCGGCTGATCGGCACCGGCTTCCGGACCGTCGTCCCGGACTTCGCTGGTGACCGCTATGGCAGGAATAGTACCGTCAGCCACAAGCTTGGCCTGGACTTCAGGCGAGGCGGTATTGGCTACGACGCCGCCATTCTCCAGGGTCTGGCGAACTTCCGCCTGGGCAGTGCTCTCCCCGGAATGATCGTCGCCGTCGGCGCCGTCATGATGCTCGCCTGCATCGGCGGTGGCGGCGGCAGCAGCATTGCCGTCATTGTTGGTTCCGGGATGGCCCTGGGCCTGTTGAACTTCGCTGAGACCGGCTGTAGAAGCCTTGTCCTTCTCGACTTTGGCGTCGCCCTGATTGCCGGCCGCAGACGTGGAATCACCGCCAGGAGTGGTGGTCTTCTTGGCGGTATCTTGGTCGGATTGTGGGGCTGCGTTAGTCACAGGTTGATTCCCTGAAACGGGCTATCGAATGGCTTTTGAATTGGATGAGGGAAAACTTATATTTAGTAAGTGAGTCTATTGTCAAGCACGCAAACACCAATGTCAAGGAGCATTTGCGGGAATTACGTAGTCGCCGGGGCAAGAATTAATCTTTCAAAAGCAACCGGGCTCAGACGATCATCTCGGCATGGCCGTTTCGCGTATCCCAGTTTTTCATCTCGTCCAGGACGCTGATGGTGAAAGTGCCGCCGGTAGACAGTTTTGCCCGCAGACCGTTGAGCATCATGCCCTGGCCCACACCGCCGCCTTCCATATAAAGACCCATGGTGCTATCCATGGTCGCCTGACGGTCACTCTGGGCATTGGCAGCAAGACCGGTGGAAAGCATGCTGTCCAGGACGCCTATCTGGTCAACGGCTCCCAGAGACAGACAGAGAGATTTGGCCTGGTCGATCTGACCGATACCGGCCGAGATCATGCCTTTCATATTGGTCATATCGCCGCCGGTCTGTCCGCAGGACAGAGCAGACAGGAAGGCCGGCATCGCCACTGTCCTGGCTTCGTTGACTTCGCCCTGGACGGTGCTCTGGGCCTGCTCGGGGCTCATGCCGCCGTTATAGAAATAATCGTAGGAGTCGGTGCCCCAGCCGCTTCCGTACCAGAGGCTGTCCGAAGCAGTGAAGATGGCATCACCATCCATGTTGAAGATGTCACCCAGTCCATCGATCTTGAGACCGTTGGCGTCCATGGTGACATCGTCACCTTTGTAGTGGAAGCCGTCGCTAAAACCGTCGCCGGTATCGGGGTTGAATTGACCGATTTCCTTGCCGTCACGGTCTTTCCACACTAAATTGCCGGTTTCGGGGTCACGGGTGATGGTATAGCCATCCGAATTGCCGATACCGGGCTGGCCTTCGTTGCCCCGAATATCGTGGAGGGTATGAGGAGCATTGTTGCGGTCGTCGTCCCGGGCGTACTTCTCTCCGGGAGGCTCGGCATCGGGTCCGGTATAAGCATCGGGGGCGACGCCTTCCGAGACGATGTGACTGCCGTCATCATTGGCATCGGCGGAGATTCTGTGTTTGCCGCCATGGTGGCCGTGGGCCCAGCCATGTCTGTGGTCGCGACCGATGGTGAGACCGCCGATGGTGGTGTCTCCGGTCTGGGGATCGGTCTGGAGACCCAGGTCTCCGGCAGGTTTGCCGTCTTCGCCCACCAGGGTGCCGGTGTTATCGAAGTGATAACGCTGGCCGTTGACATAGAGCTCTGCCTGACCCGACTGCTTGTCTATGGTCATGACGTGCCCGTCACCGTCGGAGGTGAACCATTTGTCCTCGGTCTCGCCGACACCTTCGGAAAGCCCGTGCTTGGTGATATCGAAGTTGTTGCCGGTATCCTGCTCGACATGAGCACCGTTGTCGTCCGCCACGGTTACACCGTCTACAATGCCGGACCAGCGACCGCGACCTTCGTGATTGAGGACGCTATAAGTACCGTCGTCATTCTTGAAGCGCCATTGCTCCGAGCTGATCTCGCCGTTTTCATCGCGCTGACGGGTAACCACCGAGCCGTCGGACATTCTCAGAACAACCGAGCGACCATCGGCTGACTCGATCCGCTCGAAGCCCGTATCCGGATCGGTCTGGATCTTGTCGCCGTTGGGGTTGGTCTTGGTGACCACATGATCTCCCTTGAGACCATTGCCGAGAGCATCCATTACCTGGCCGAATTTGCCTCGATCGCTGGCTCCGCTGGGGATGTCCATGTCACCGATCTTGCCTTCGACGAATTCTTTGCCTTCCTTGCCATGCAACTGCTGGACTTTGTCCTTGTTGGCGTCTAGCAAGTCCTGACCGGCATCATTGCTGACGGCTGCAAGATCAGAGGCGGACTTGATGTCTTGCTCCGGATCGCCACTAATACCGAGCCAGTCGCCGGCAGTGTCATAGAAGTCGTCCCAGCCTTCGGACATGGAGTCGAGAGCTGAGGTGGCGGAGTCTTTCAGCGTGCTTACAGCCCCGGCAGCCCAGTCGCCCATACGTCCGAAGACTGTCCTGGAACCATCTTCCACCATACCGGGTTGATCGCCGCCGGCCTCGGGTCCATCGCCCTTCTTGTCGGTGGATACATCACCGGTGGTGAGGAGATTCTCGGCGCTGGGAAAACCGTTCTGGACCGCTACTTCGTTGGCGGCCTGGTTGGTGGCGGCGGTATCTTGCCCGTTCTTGTCGCCGCTCTTGGCCTTCATCTCGTTGAAAGCTTCGTTGGCGCCATTCTGGGAGGCATTGTCGCGATGCTGAGACGCAACATCTTCGTGCCGTTCGGCACCCTGATGCGCGTTCTCCTGACCTTTGCCAGGATCTTTCTTGACTTCGGCTTCTTGACCTTGACCTGCCACTGGCGAACCCCTCGGGCGGCAATGAAAATCTGAAAACGGGTACTAGTAAGTCCGTATATTGTCAAGCAGTTTCAGGGCAATGTCAAGGAGCAACCGGGTTAACTCTTGCCTGGCGGCGTCCTTCAACGAAAATTTAATCTACTTAACCAGGCAAATCTCTGGCCCACCGGAGAGATATCTTGCCGGCAAGCCCGAGATGGCTGCATTAAATACAATAGAGAGCGAATACCCATCCCCGGAACATCTATTGGCAGGGGTCGAGAGGATGCAATACCGGGGACCGATCGGCCAAAATAGCAACGAATATCTACTAATAGGAAGCCCAGCGACCGACCATGACCAGACTCCGAGGCAAGCCAGGAAAAGTGACAGCCCTACTGTCTTTCTTGCTTTTTGCAGTCCTGGTCTCGACTCTTCTTGGTTCCTGCGACCTGCTCAAGAAAGTCACCGGAGGCAGCGGGATTCCGGGCACAGGACCGGGCAAAGGACCGGCCACAGCAGCCGGGCCTGCCGGAAGCAAACCACCGGCAGACGACGTCGACCCCAAAATCAAAGACAAAATGGCCGGTTACTGGAACCTGGGCTACCAGCTCAATGACAATGTATACACATCGAGCATCAAGCTCAGCCAGAACGGTCTTACTTTCTCAGGAGAAGGCACCGACGATGAGACGAGCAAGCCTTTCACCATCGAGCAGGGTCAGATCCAGGGCAATCAAGTAATTTTCTTCAAGCATTACGACCAACCCAATAACCGCCGCCAGACGCCGGTGGAATACACCGGCACCCTGGACGTGGAAGGCGTACCTTATATGAAAGGCGATTTCATCGTCGCCATGAACGGCGAGCATATGTCCGGGGTCTGGGAAGCCGAGAAGCAACAGGACGGATCCTCGAACAATCCCGGCAGCAAGGGTCCCTCAGAGCCGGCCGGGAAGGAGGAGACTCCCCAGCCGGCGGTGAAACCTCCGGATCATGCTCCGGACCTCTCGGGAAAATGGACCGCCGGCTTCGAATACAAGTTCAAGACCATCCAGTCCACCATGTGGCTCGAGCAGCACGGAGATAAGCTCAGCGGTCACGGCGTCGATCACAATACCGGTGAGAAATTCGCTATCGAGAAAGGCTGGTATGCCTTCCCGAAAGTGACAATCATCAGGAAATATCCCCGCATCAAAGGAAAGAACGGGGTGGTTCCGGAGCACACCATAATCTTCAAGGCTGAAGTGAACTGGGTCTCGGACAAGGACTACCAGGGCCCCTATATGTCAGGCAAGACAGACGGGGGCGGCAACTGGGAAGCCCAGCTGGTCCGTTAGATAATCTATTTGAGAACGCCCAGTTTCTTGCCGACTTTAGTGAACTGCTCGATAACGAAGTCGAGATTGCGCCGGCTGTGAGCTGCCGAGATCTGGCAGCGCAGACGGGCCTCGCCCTTGGGCACCACCGGATACCAGAGACCACGGACATAGACGCCTTCGTTCAAGAGGGCGTCGCTCATGTCCTGGGCAGTGGAAGCTTCTCCTACCATTACCGGGACGATCGGATGAACGCCTTCGATGATGGTGAAGCCGGCAGCTTTGATCTTGGTGCGGAAATATTCGGTGTTTTCCCGGAGCTTGTCCACCAGATAAGCATCCCGCTCGAGCATATCGAAAACTTCGATGGATGCTGAGACGATGCTTGCCGGAAGCGAGTTGGAGAAAGTGTAGGGTCTCGATTTCTGGCGCATGAAGTCGATGAGCTCTTTCTTGCCCGCGATGAAACCACCGGCGGCACCGCCCAGAGCTTTGCCCAGAGTACCTGTGATCACATCGATCTGACCGTGCACGCCGCAGAGCTCCGGTGTCCCGCGTCCGGTCTTGCCCAGTACGCCGGTGGAATGAGAGTCGTCCACGAAGAGCAGAGCACCATACTCATCGGCCAGGGCGCGCATCTTGGCCAGATCGGCATACTCGCCTTCCATGCTGAAGACCCCGTCGGTGGCGATGATGCTGATCCGATAGCCCTTGGACTTGTTCTCTTCGAGAGCCTTGCGGAGGTCTTCGAGATCGTTGTGCTTATAGGCTTTCAGATCGGTGTTCTTGGTAGTCTGGCGGCAGAGCCTGATACCATCGATGATACTGGCGTGATTGAGCGTGTCGCTGTAGATGATGTCTTTATATCCCTCAGCGCCGAAGTCATTGTTCAGAAGAGCGGTGAAAAAAGCCTCGTTGGCGGCGAAGCAAGAAGAGTGCAGGATGGCGTCCTCGACCCCGAGGAACTTGGCGATTTTCTTCTCGAGCTCCAGATGTATCTTCTGAGTGCCGCAGATGAAGCGGACCGATGCCACCCCATAGCCCCAGTTGTCCAGACCGTTTCCGGCTGCAGCCTTGACCCGGGGATGATTGGCCAGACCGAGATAGTTGTTGCTGGCGAGCATCACGGCTATCTTGCCGTCGGTGCTTATCTCTGCTGCCTGATCGCTGTAAAGCGGCACTTCCCACTTGTAAGTCTTGCTGGCCTTGGCTGCCTCGAGCTCTTTCTCGATGGCGGCATAAATCTCTTTCGGATTCATCGAAGCGGCGCCTTTGGACTTGTCCTGGACCGCAGAGTCACTTCCAGCCATGATCTGACCTCCTTGAAATGGTGCGATAGATTTTAGACTATTTAGGGCTCGAAAATCAGCTTCATTTCGGCGCCATTGCCAAGCACCTCGAAAGCGCTCTCGTAGTCATCGAGACGGTAGGTCTTACTGGCCAGAATCTTCTCGAGCTTGGTTTTGACGTCCAGGGACTCGGTCTGCAAGAGACGGAGCATGGTCTCCCAGGTGTCGAACATTTTTCGACCGAAAATACCTTTGACGGTGACACCTTTCCAGATGACACCATTGGCGATATCAAAGCCGTCCAGGGGCTTGCGGGTTATGCCCAGAAGCAGAACAGTGCCTCCGTTGCGCACGATTTCGAAGGCATCGCGATAGGCTGAAGGCGATCCGGACATCTCCAGGACCACGTCGACACCGTTGGCCATGGCTTCGAGCTTATGCACCGCTCTATAAAATTCGCCGGATCCGCCTCCGACATCGAAACAATAATCGGCACCGAAATCGGCAGCCAGGGCGAACCGCCGCTCGACATCGGCGGCTTCGGTGACATAGATGCGGCTGGCTCCGAACTCTTTACAGAGAAAGGCAGCCATCAAGCCCAGGGGACCGGCGCCCAGAATGGCTACGGACTTGCCCCGGACATCGGCTTCATAGACAGTGTGCACGGCATTGCCGAAAGCATCGAGCATCGCTCCTACTCGTGTAGGAATCCGGCTGGTATCGCCGCCTTTGCCCAGAAGAATGACGTTCTTGTACGGGACCGTGACGAACTCGGCGAAACATCCGTCCAGGTGGACGCCTTTCACTTTCACCCGGGTGCAGATATGCTCGCATCCAGTACGACACTGAAAGCAATGACCGCAACTGAGATGCATCTCGGCGGTGACATAGTCGCCTTTCTCGATGCGGTGCTCCACCGGCACATCGACGAATCGATCGGGCCCGACCCCGGAGCCCACCTCGTCTACTATCCCGCAAAATTCATGACCGACCACTATCGGTCTGTAGCTGTCCTCGGGGCTCAGGTAGCGCTGCATCTCCCGCCGAATACCTTCGGAGCCGGTGCTGTGATAGATGCTCTTGTCGGTCCCGCATACGGCGGTGGACAGAACCCTGATGCGGACCTCGTGGGAGGCGATCTCCGGAATAGCCAGGCTCGACTTGAGCGCAAAACCATCCTGATTGAGGGACTCTTTGACCAGGCAACGCATTCCAGACACTTCAGACTCCTTCCAAGAAACAAGAAGCAAGTCTAAATCAATAGATCGATATTGTTGTGAATCTTCCTCTAAACATATTGAAATCATCTCAACTAAATCAAATCTCGTCTGGCGAGATCGCCACAGCCAGGGCTTTTCCGGGATCGGGCATAGACTCAGGGGAGACTTTCTATAGGCGTTGTCTATCCTGTCTTAGTGTTAGTTTAGTTGCCAAGGACTCCGATGAGCCATAGATTGGTCAGTGCACCTACACAATTTCTTTAGATTTGGAATATCAATCAATAAATAGCGGGGATACGCTGATGAGCTTTGATCGAACCGACAGTGACAACGCCCAGGATATGGATAAGAAAGCCCTTGGCGCCATGGAGATTGCCTGCATGGCCCTGGCCGAGTCCTCTATCGTTCGAATGATCGTCATGGGTAGCGGTGGTCCGGAAAACGGCGAGATCACCGAACAGGGGCTGCGCTTCGTCAGACATATCATGTCTTCGTCCAGGGCCTGCCAGTCGGGATTCCTCCCCAATTTCAAAGACATGGACTGTATCAAAGAAGTGGCTCGCGACTATATAGCCCGGGCCGGCACTCCTACCCACGCCCTGGCCAGCATGTATCAGATTATCTGAGGTAAAGCTTCAAATCGGCCCGCGCTTCATCGGCGGTGGCATAGCGCCTGGCAGTATCAAAAGCGGTGGCAGTAGCGACAATCCGATCCAGCTCCTCGTCGATCTGCGGATTCACCCGAGCCGGATGAGACGGCTCCATGGGCTCGGGATCGCATCCGGTGAGAAGATAATGCAATGTGCATCCCATAGAATAGATATCGCTCTGGGGTAACGGGGCGCCGCGGAACTGCTCCGGTGGCATGTAGGCCTGCTTGCCCACCACATTGGCTGCTCTTCTAGATTCGAACTGGTGCGCCACGGTGAAGTCCACCAGCTTCAATAGTCCATCTACCCTGACGATGAGATTTTCCGGCGTGATGTCCCGGTGGATAACCGGTGGTCTCATACCGTGCAGGTAAAACAGGATATCGCAGATGCTCGAAGCAAGCCTGGCCGCTTCCCGGGGCTCGAGGGGGCCTTTTTTGTCCACCCGGTTGCGGAGATTCTCGCCCTCGATATATTCCTGGACGAGATAGCCGCGGTGATCCTCGATGAAACAGTCGAAAAGTTTGACGATCTGTGGATGGTCGATCCGCCCGAGAAGGTCCTTCTCCTCATTGAGCAACTCGTATTTCTGCTGCTCCAGGGCGTTTCCGCGGTAGACCGGAAGAACATACTCTTTGAGCACCACCAGTCCGGACTGGCTTTCCATGCCATAAGGCAGAAGGGCGCCGGCTTGCACCTGAGCTACATAAGCCGTACCCTGGCCGCCTCCTCCCAGCCTGTGCACCACCTCGTAGAGCCCGTCTTGAAGAAGGGTCCCGGGACTCAATGAAGTGCGGCGCTTGCGCTTGTCCGGAACGGTGAAATACTGAAGCCAGAGATTGGTATAGCGCTCATCCCCGAAGCTCAACTGCCGGTGCCCGACATTCCACTCCAGAGCCGCCTCGGGAGCCTCGCTGCGTACCTGAGAAAGGAAAGACTCCTCATCGACCCAGGCGAAAGCGTTCTTGAAACTGAGCTTGAATGCGACACCATCCCTGGAGCCGATCATCACGAAATTCTCGGTCTTGCCGTCCCTGCTTTTCCCGGGCACCGCCTCGAGGGCCGTCAGCTTGCTCCAGGGCACGAAATATGACTTCTCGTCCGAAAAGCGCTCGCGCCCTATTTTGATACCGGCTCCGGTGACATCGAGGATCTTCAGCTCGGAACGCTGATAGATCCGGTTGGTATGGAAAATCGAGCCGGCGATAAGCGCCGCGGCAGCGAAAACCAGCATGAAGAAAAGCGAGCCGACTTCATGGCCGAGACCGCCTAGTATATAACTGTGCCCCTTGAAAGTGGCCAGAAGAATTACGATTACGAGAAATGCTCCGGAAGCGAAGGCCAGGGTCGTATCGATATTGGACTGCTCGGTGAAATCGCCGGAGCCGTGCTGATGGGAAACGATCTGGTAGTCTTCGGTGATTCTCTTGCAGGGCTCGAGCTTATCGTTCATGGAGCGGACTCCGAAAGATCATTCAAGATCGCGAGCCACTGTTCCGCCGTCTGAATGCGCTTATCGGCTTTCACTGCCGTGGACGATCTGATCAGGTTATTGAGATGACGCGATATCAGGGCACCGCGCTCGAGGGCGTCGCTCATCGAGAATGGCTCCGGATCTCGCCCCACAGCAAGAAAAAAGAGAGTCGCCCCGAGAGCGTAGATATCGCTTGCCGGTCTCGCCTTTCCCTGAAACTGCTCCAGGGGAATATATGCCGACTTGCCCACTACGGTACCGGTCGCGGTGCCGATAAAATTGTTGGCGGCGCCGAAGTCGATCAGGGTCAATCGTCCATCGGCGCCGACGATGATATTGTCCGGCGTAAGGTCCCGGTGAATGATGGGAGGCTCGAGACCATGCAGATAAGCGACTATCTCGCCGAGCTCCCGAGCCCAGCGCAGCAATGTGGTTTCGCTCTGCGGCCCGTACTCCTGCACATAGCTGCGCAGATTCTTGCCTTCCACATGCTGGAGCACGATATAGTGTCTTCCATCTTCCACGAAATAATCGTAGACACTGGCGATGCTCTCATGATCGATCCTCGAGAGAAACTGGGCTTCCCGCTCGAACATGGACATCGCCTTCTCTCTGGCGACATCGTCCACCGAATCAGGAAGAAGGAACTCTTTGAGGACTACTATGGACTCATCGGCCTGCCGGGCCAAATATATTGCCGATAGCCCTCCGAAGCCGACCTGACCGACTATCTCGAAACGATCGTCTTGAAGGGTATCGCCGCAGGAAAGGGGCACGAAAGCCGTTGAGCCGAAGCGTCCCCGCAGCTCGCTCTGCCAGAACTCGGTGAAACTTAGAGCTGACACGGTCCCGGGATCTAGAAGACCGTCGGACTCGACCCTCCCGTCGATGGCGATGCGTGCGCGGTCACCGGAGGCAATCTCGCCCAGACCGAGATTGAGCTCCGCCAGGGAAGGCTTTACAGGAACATCGGGTCGATACGTGTTGACGATCAGGAATAGTTTTTTGAGGGATGCCCTTGAAAAGCCGTCCAGATTGAAGGGCACCACGGCACCGTCCCGGAAGATGAACGCGAGCCTGTTGGGGGTGGCATTGAGAATATCGTCCTTGAGAAAACGAAGCTCTTTGAGCTCGCTCCAGGGTCTGTCCAGCTGGAAATTCGCCGAGAGAAGCTGAATATAAGGCAGGCTCAGACCTTCCTGGTTGGCCTTTATCGGATTGTGCCTGGTGACGATGGCGCTGCCGATCATAATCAGTCCCATGGCGGCAATGAGAATGACGAAAGCCGAAATGAAGAACTTCTGGAAGAGAAAGACCAGGAAACCCAGCATGCAAGTCCCCAGAAGCACCGCTCCGACCCCGTTCTGGTTCACGGCGCCGGAGAGCACACCCAGGAAAGAGCCCACCGGAGTACTGTCCACATAATGGTCGTAGTCAACCAGATGATCGACTTCTACCAGGGCGGATTTTCTGCCTTTGCTCAAGGAAGCTAAGCTCCTTTGAATTAGAAGAACTTCGCCACAGGAAGTTGCAGCATCTCGGCACGAACCACGGGCAGAGGCGGGAATCCCTGGCTCAGGAAGGAATCATGAAAAGTACGCAGGTCGAAATTGCGACCGCCCTTGCTATCGATTTGCTTGCGGTACTCGTCTCTGAGCTCGAGAATCTTGAGCTTGCCCATGGTGTAGACTAGATAAGTCGGGTCCATAGTCCCTCTCTTGGCCTCGCGCTCGCCGTTGGCTTTTTCCTGATAGCCCTCTTTGACGAAGAAATCCACGCCTTCGGCCAGGGTCATCCCGCGGGTGTGCATCTTGATTCCCACGATATAGCGGCAGACCCTGAGCAGGGCGTCATGGATCATCACCAGCTCCAGGGAGCGATCCCCTCCACCGAAGCCCTGCTCCACCATCATCTGCTCGCAATAGTGGGCCCAGCCTTCGGCATTGGAGCTGCAGCCCAGGATCTTTCGTATCCTGCTGGGCGCCTTGTTGACCCAGAGAAACTGCACATAGTGGCCGGGATAAGCCTCGTGAACACTTGTATTGAGAAGGTCGCCCCGGCAGAAGCTCCGCATGTGCTCCTCGGTTTTCTCCGCCGACCAACCCGCTTCCGGAACGGTCACGTAGTAGTAAGCCTCTTTCGCCTTTTTCTCGAAAGGTCCGGGAGTGTCCATAGACGCGAAAGAAAGAGCCCTGGCGAAGGGCGGGGTCTCCTCGACCCGCGCTCGCTCTTCACCGGGTATGGTGACAATCGGTTTGTCCACGCAGAAAGTCCGGATTTTCTCCAGGACGCCGGATACTGCTTTCACGAGCTCTCCCGGGCGAGGGTGCTCAGCCGAGATCTTGCGGAAAATCGCCACCGGGTCGATGTCCGCGCCCTCTCTTTCGGAACCGGCCTCGGCAAGCGCCAGCCGCCGGAACTCGGACTGCAACCGGTTGAGCTCAGCTTCACCCCGGGCCAGGATCTCGTCCAGGGGCTCTTCCACGAATTCGTCATAGAGGAGCTTTTTCGAATAACGCTCAGAGCCCAGGGCGAAGTCGCCGCTGGCCCTGGGAAGAAGACCGGCCTTCAAGAACTGCTGGTAGTCCCGGAGTGACTCGAGACAGCGATAATTGGCTTCGGCAAGCCGATCGAGAGCGTCCCGATCCTCGACATCCTTGAAATAGTCGGGCAGAGTCTTCTCGAAAAATTCGATGATGCCCGGCATCTGCTCGAGAGCGATCTCG
>JAGQHH010000211.1 GCA_020431945.1 Cyanobacteria bacterium HKST-UBA02
GCTCGGTGACCGAGACGAGCATGATATTCATAATGCCGATACCGCCCACCAGAAGAGATATGCCGGCGGTGGCCCCGAGCAGGACTGTAAAGAGCCCAGTCATCTTCTGGCTGGCCTCGAGCAAATCCTGCTGGGAGCGAAGATAGAAGTCATCCACCATGGGCGGTATTATCCTGTGTCTCAGCCTCAAAAGATTCGTGATCTGGAACTGAGCCGGCAATATATCGTCCTCTGTTTTCGCCTGTACCAGGATATATTGAACCGAGCGACCGGTGGCTGCATTGAAACCGAGCAAGCGATTGTAAGCGGTGGTGAGAGGAACGATCACCATGTCGTCCATATCCATGAAGCTGCTGCTGCCCTTTTTCTCCATTACTCCGATCACTTTGAAGAATTCGCCTCTGATTAGAATATCCTTGCCTACCGGATCGACGCCGGACTCGAAGATAGCCTCGCTGACCGTCTGACCGACAACACAAACACGCTCGTTATGCTCGAGATCCTGCTCGTTGAAAAACCGACCTGACTCGACATGGAAATTGCGCACCTGGCAATAGCCGGGCGTGGTACCGACTACGGTGGTAAGCGAATTCTGCCCGCCGTACTGGACTTGCAGCGGTGAATTGATGCCGGGCGCTACCGCCCCAACCGTCGGGCACATGTCTCTGATAGCATCTGCATCAGCCACGGTCAGAGTGGCTGAGCTGCCCATACCCATGCTCACATGGCCGACACTGGCGGAGCCGGCACGCAGATAGAGGATATTGGACCCGAGGGCGCGTATCTGCCGGTCCGATTCGGCCCTTGCCCCTTCGCCCACCGCCAGAAGAGCGATTACCGCGGCGATACCGAAAGTAATACCGAGAATTGTCAGGAAGCTTCGCAAACGATTGGCCAGAATACCCTGAAGAGCCAGCCTGGCCATCTCGATAATCGACACGCCAACCGCTCCTGCTAGTGCCTTCTGGGCATACCCATGCGTCTCATGCCCCGGCCGCTGTTGTTCGACTCCTGATAGCCGCGCTTAGCCAGCTCTTCTTTGGACAGCGAGGTAAGAACCAGGTCGCCTTCCTTGAGACCACTGATCACTCTGGTATCGGATCCGGCTGTCCGACCTGCTTTTATAGGATGGAATTTGGGATTGCCTTCGGCATCAGGTACTAAAACCCCGGTTTTGCCTTTTTCAGAGATGACACATACGGTCGGAACGATCAGGACATTTTCGAGCTTGCCGGCAAGAAATTCGGCATTGACGTTCATGCCGGACATGAGGTGCTCCTCAGGGTCATCTTCGATAGAGGAGTGAACCTCGAAGGTGGTGACGTTCTGGGTTACCACCGCCGCCGGTGCGATGAGAGTAACCTTCCCGTGAAACTCCTGGTCGGGATAGGCGTTGGCGACGATTCTCGTGGGCTGCCCGGTCTTCAGATGCCCCATATCAGTCTCGGAGACATAGGCGATCACCTCGAGCCTGCTTGCCAGGGAGACTATCGAGCTCGAAGTAGCGGAGTCGGTAGCCGCGGAGGTGGTAGGCGTGACGATGGAGCCTTCCTCGGCGTACTCTTGCGAGATGATTCCATCGAAAGGCGCCTTGATCCTGGTGTCATTGAGCTGGCTCTCGAGATACTTGAGCTGGCCTCTAGCTTGCTCCCGGGCATGCTGTGCAGCACGGACGTCCTCTTCCCGGGAGCCTGCTTGCAGGAGGCTGAAACGCTGTTTGGAAGTATCCAGATCGGCCCTGGTCTGGGCGAGCCCGGCTACTGCCTGCTGCAATTCCTGCCTGGCTTGCTCCAGAGAAATCTGGGAGACATTCTCCACGGTGACGGCATTGAGACGATCCTGATCCGAAACAGCCCCTTCCTGAGCGAGCTGTTTCATGCGCATGGCATTGGTCTTGTCCCGCACGAGCTCAGCTTCTCTGGATTTGACCAGGGCTTTTGCCCGGTTCACCGCCTGATTGGCGAATCTGACACCGTCCTCGCTCTTGCGCACTTGAGCCTCGGCCTCGGCAATCTCCTGGGGGCGGTTTCCATTGACAGCCTTGTCATAATTGGCGTCAGCCAGATTGAGGGCGGAGCGGGCAGCTTCCACCTGGCCGATGAGATTGCTGTCGTCCATGAGAGCAATCAGCTCTCCCCTTTTGACCTTCTGCCCCTGGCTGACCAGAAGCCTGCGTATCAGGCCGGTGACTTTGGGGCTGATCTTCACTTCGTGTTCGGGCTTCACCGTCCCGGAAGCCGAAATGGTCAGGTCCATGGAGCCGCGCTGCACCCTTGTGGTGATCTGTGCCTTCTCGCTCTTCGGAGAGCCGCCGAGTTGCTGGTAGGCGAAATAGCCTGCCACAGCGAACACCACCGCCACTATCAGAAGTACTAAAACCCTGGGAGCGCTCTTTCTGGCGACACCACCGCCTGTTTGCAGCTTCTCTTTGAGCATGAGGTTCTCGTGTTCACCATGGAATCACTGCTTAGAAGCTTGATTTTACCACCATCTAGCTATCTATATGTGATCCGAGGAATCTCACCAGTTGGCATCCATCAACGGGTGACTCCGACCACCCATATGGGTGAATATTTCGTGCATACAGCCTCTTGCTGTCGAACATAAGGTAACGTGGTAGAAACAGAGTTCGTTGGCCGGGCCGAATCTTATGTCATCGCAATCATCCAGCACGCTAAAAGTCGTGGTCGTGGACGACCACAGCATCGTCAGAGTCGGACTGAGGATGCTTCTCGATACCTGGTCCGAGATCGAGCTGGTTGGTGAAGGCAAAGACGGTGTCGAGGCCATAGAGCTGGTGGAAGCGCTTTCGCCTGATATAGTCCTGATGGACATCGCCATGCCGACCATCGACGGCATCGAGGCCTCTCGCAGAATCCGAGCCTTCAATAAAGATGTCAGAATAATCATGCTCACTTCTCACACGGACATAAAGGTGATCCAGGCCTCCCTGGCAGCCGGCGTGAACGGCTACTGCCTCAAGGATGTCAGCGACGATCGTCTCAAGAGAGCGATCCTGTCCGTGGCGGAAGGAGATGTCTGGCTGGACGCCCGAGCCAGCAAGGATATTTTGCGTATAGCCTGCGGAGAGCAGTCGACCGATACAAAAGAGATATCCGCCGGTGCCGAAAAGCTCGAAGAAGAGGGAGCCGAGACAGAAGGCAAGACCTATGGCAGTCTATCCAGCCGCGAGATGGAGGTTCTCCAGCTCCTGGTGCAAGGTCTCACCAATAAAGAGATAGGCAAGAAACTCTTCATAACCAGGGACACCGTCAAGACACATATTCGCCATATCATGGAAAAGCTGGCAGTCAGCGACCGCACCGAAGCAGCCGTCAAAGCGGTCCGCTGCAATATGGTCTGACAGAAATATCACCCACCCGGGAAAGCTTGTCGCCTCGAGGGTCGATGCCTGTACATGCTTTCGATGCCATATTGGTATGAGGAGGCAACCGCCATGCATACTGCTAGCGCCTTACAGGCAGATACTGCACCCGCCACCAGACCGATCTCGATCCTGGTAGTCGAGGATCAGGAAGTTCTCAGACTGGGACTGAGATTGAGTCTAAGCGACGCCGACGACATCGTCATCGTGGGCGAGGCGGGTGATGGTCCGGCGGCAGTGCGCATGGCGGCCGAGCTCCAACCCGCCCTGATCCTCATGGATATAGGTCTGCCGGGCTTCGACGGTGTGGTAGCCACCAAGAAAATCAAAATGGACCAGGATGCAAGAGTTCTGGTCTTGTCCAGCCACAGCGAGGAGAAATCCATTTATGCAGCCCTGGAAGCCGGAGCCGACGGATACTGTCTCAAGGACACGTCGAAGAACCAGCTCATCTCGGCGATCAGATCAGTGGCCCAGGGCGGGACATGGCTATCCAACGATATCGCAGAGAAGATGTTCCAGTCACTCCGGGCAGTGGATCCGGAAGCGACCAATCAGCACGCAGCCCTCAACACGCTCGAACTCCGGATTCTCAATTCGATTTTCGAGGGCTCGAACATGATAGACATCTGCCAGGAGCTGAATCTGTCTCAGGAGGAAGTGCTGGGCTACACTACAAGAGTTCTACAAAAAATAGCCGTCAAAAAACCTGCCGAAGACGGCAATGATTCGGGCAAGAAAAGAAGAATCACCGGCGAGCACGTGCTCTCGAGAATCTGCAGCCGGTGCTACGAGCATTTGCCGCTCGATTCCGAAGAGTGCCCCTTTGACGGCTCCGCAGCTGATATCGACGAGCTTGTGGGAACAGTCTTCGCCGATCGATACGAGATTCTCTCGGTTCTCGGATCGGGATCCGGAGGCACCGTCTATAAGGCCAGACACCGATTCATGCACAAGCTCGTGGCAATCAAACTACTGCATGGCGAGCACCTCAAAGATCTGGACCTGCTCAGGCGGTTCAGGCAGGAGGCGACATCATCCTCTGTACTCCAGCACCCGAACATCGTCAGTGTCCTGGACTTCGGCTTTTCCAGCCAGGGAGAGCCTTTCATGATCATGGACTATCTCGACTGCTACTCCCTGGCCACTATTCTCGAAGGGAAGAGCTATCTGGAACCAGGTGAGGCAATTCCAATTTTCTTGCAGATCTGCGACGGTCTCGAAGTCGCTCATCAACACGGCATCATTCACAGGGACTTGAAGCCAGGCAATATACTGGTCTCCGGCTTTGGAACCGAATCCATAAACGTTCGGTTGGCTGACTTCGGAATCGCCAAGATAACCAGACCCCTGGTAGAGGGTGATCTGGTCAAGACGGATATCGGGCAGGTGTTCGGTAGCCCACTCTATATGAGCCCGGAGCAATGCCGGGGCGAAGACCTGGATCCAAGCTCGGACATCTTTTCCATGGGCTGCGTCATGTACGAGACACTTGTCGGTCACCCTCCGGTGGTAGGCAAGAATGCAGTGGAAGTAATGTACAAACGAACCACGGAGAAGACTCCTCACATCGGCGGCACCGAGCGTGGTGCCACTCTGCCTGCCCTGCTCCAGGAAGCAGTAATGAAGGCCCTGAGAGACGAAAAATACGATCGCTATAGACGAATCGGCGAATTGAAGACACTGCTCACCGGCCTCGTGTTCTGACCTCCGGAGTTTAGCCATGGCGAAAACAAGAGAACTGACAGCAGAAGCTGAGATGGAGAAGGAGTTGGATATCATCTCCAGAGCCTTCGGCATCACGCTTCCGGATCTAGTAGAGCAGATCAAGACTCTGCTTGCATCGGAGCAGGAGAAACAATCGGATCAACAGGGACTGGATGAAGCGATCACAAGAGCGCACCAGTTACGGGGCTCCGCCGGAGCTTATGGATTCACCGAAGTCAGCCTGACCGCCGGCATTCTCGAGGATCAGCTGATTCTTCTCAAGCAAGGCATAGTCAGCGATACAGACAGAATCGCAGGCAGTGTCGTTGCCGCTCTGCATCTCCTTGAAAGTCAATGTCGAGGAATTTCGCGTAATCTACTCGACCAACCCGAACGAGAGGAAACCGAACCATCTGCTGACTTCGAAACAATCGAACAGACCGATCAAACCGACATGGTTCTGCTCGTCGATGATGATCCTGCCTTTGTCAACTTCGTTCGCACTGTACTTACTACCGGAAACGAGCCTACCAGGGTCATCTCCGTAGACAGGCTGGCCGAGGCTCGGCTCCTTCTCGAGGATATGAAACCGGATGTACTTCTGCTCGATCTCGGCTTGCCCGATAGCCAGGGACTGAATACTTTTCTCGATATCCGAGAACGAGTAGAGGATATTCCGGTCCTCATTCTCTCAGCTCTCAACGACACAAGGGTGGCGGACAGGGCAGTCGCATGCGGAGCCCAGGACTATCTGATCAAGAGCCGTCTCTCGAAAAGCGCTCTAAGAAGATGCGTTCGCTACGCTAAAGCGCGCTTCCAGGTAGAGCGGAGCGCCCACCGCCTCAGGGCCATAGAGGACTTCACAGCCACTCTCGCACACGACTTGAAAGTGCCGGTCCAGGCCATGGAGCGGATCACCCGACATATACTTGTCCAGAATCAACTTCCGGATGAAATGAGCGAGACCATGAGAATCCTGCACAGCTCCAATCAGAGAGTGCTCACCCGCCTCGAGGATCTCCTGGAGCTCTACAGCCTGGAATTCGGATCGGTGAGACCGGATCTGATAGAATGCGATATCACGTCGTTACTCGAAGAGTGCATTGAATCAAAACGACCCGACCTCGAGCGCCGAGATCTCAGTTCCGAGCTGACCTCGACAGGCACCACGCCTTTCCTGACTGATTCGCTGCTCCTCAAAAAGATCGTCCTCGAACTGATCGAGAATGCATGCAAATTCGCCGATCCCGGTAGTGCGGTCAGTCTCGATCTGGAAGCCGATGAGACGAAAGTCTCACTTACTGTTACATCGAGGGGCCAGACTATTCCGAAAACACAATTGCGAAGCCTCTTCAAGTCATTCTGGCGGGGCACTCCCGGAGTCTGTTACGTTCCGAGCACAGGCACCGGTCTTTACTATTGCAATCAAATAGCCAGGATCCTGAGCGGCTCCATGAGCTGCACCAGCAACGATGGTACGACTTCATTCAAGGTATTGCTTCGTGCCGGTGAGAATTCCACACAGCAACACTGAAGAAAAACAGTGCTAAGCATGGAGCACGGAGGTGTTCCATGAAAGCCGCAGCTAGATTTCTGACGATTATCCTTACTGTCCTGACCCTGGCATTACCGATGCCACCAGCCCTGAGCCAGACCGAGAGCTCAGGGAGCAAGCCGAGGGTGGCTCTCGCTCTCGGAGGCGGCGGCGCCCGCGGTGCCGCCCATGTAGGGGTCCTCGAAGTCCTGGAGAAGGAGGGTCTCAAGCCCGACCTGATCGTGGGCAACAGCATGGGGGCCATTGTCGGAGGGCTCTATTGCGCCGGCGTTCCTCTTTCCGAAATCGAGCACATCATGGAATCCGGCGAGATCAAAAAAGCATTCAAGCCCGTGCCTGTCCCGGTCCAGATCATGAAGAAAGCGATCGGGAAGCTCGCCTTCTGGAGAGAAAAGGAATATCCGGGCTTCTACTCCGGCAAGGCTCTGGAAGACTTCGTCAACGATCAGGTCGATGAGGACAAACGCTTGATCGAGAATCTCGACTCTCCCTTCGCGGCGATTGCCGTAGACCTCACCGACGGTCAGGCCTATCGTCTCACCAGGGGAAACCTCGGTCGAGCCGTTCGAGCCAGCTCCAGCGTACCCCCGATATTCAAACCCGTGGAAGAAGATGGTCATGTCTATGCCGACGGCGGGATCAGAGCCAATCTTCCGACCTTCCCGGCAAAAGATCTCGGCGCCGACGTGGTCATAGCCGTCAATGTGGATGAAGAGCTCGCCCGGGTAAACAAGGACGAACTCAAGTCATACGGACGTCTTGCCGACCGACTGTCAACGATACTGCTGGCAGTGCGAGACAATTTCCATGAGACCCGGGCCGACCTGGTCCTTCGCCCCGAAGTCACTGGAATCTCTCTGCTCTCCATCGAGAACGAAGACTATCAGAAAGCCATCGAGGCAGGACGGCAGGCAGCCAGGAAGAATCTCGACTCGATCAGAGAACTCTACGCCGAAAAAGTGGCGGCCAGATAAAGACTCAGTCAGTCGCTGGATAAGGTCACGGGGCTGGCGGAGTCGGAGAGACCACCACTGTTTCGAGACAGCCTGGGGAGCCGGCTTTCGATCCAGTCGTCGAGAATTCTGGCAACACCATCGTCAAGGGTCTGCTGCTCGAGAATCAGGTGACCCCACCCGGGAATCACTCGGAAGTCGACATCGCTCGAGCCCATCTTCTTCACCAGATGCGGTACCGACTCGGTTTTGAAGAGCCGGTCTTTCTCACCGGATAGAATGAGAACCGGAAGATGTTCGGGCAGTCCTGCCACATCCTCCAGAGAACGCCTGTTTGTCACCGTCGCCTTGACGAGCTTGGTAGGGCTGGCATCATGTCTGATTTTCGGATCGTTGACATAGTCATCGATGACCGCCTGGTCATGACTTACATCCTGACAAACGTAGGGCGTCAATGATAAAGGCGATTTCGGATGCACCACACCGCGGACCACATCAGGGAACCATCTCAGCCTGGGGTGGAAGCGCTGCTTGTAACAGAGAGCGCTGAGAATAGCGCCGTCCACGAGATCAGGCTCCTCGACGCATGCCCAGACGGCAAGGTTGGCGCCCATGCTCTCACCGAGCAAGATGAGAGGATAGTCGGGATACTGCTTACGAAGAAAACGCAGAGAATCCATCAAGTAGGTCTTGCTGCTCTCGTAATTGATATTCTTGTCGCCGCCGAACCTCTCGGACTCGCTGAGCCAGCGACCGAAGCCACTGAGGTCGAAGGCATATACCGGTAATCCCTTACCAGCCAGGTGCCGGGCGGTGGCATCGAATGAATCGGCACAGAGTGTAAAACCATGCACTGCCAGAACGATTCCACGAACAGGTCTGGACTCGTCCCGCCAGACGACAACCGGAAATTCCAGGCCGGCAGCTTCCTCGGGGGAGACCTTATACTCCACTTCCGCCGGCGCCGGAGAACCAGCCAGAAGCATGATCAGGCCGACAGCTAGAATCAAGATATTTTTCATGATGGCGTCCGACTGAGCCCCATTGCTGTATCAGGAGAGCCTGTCTCAATCATATCGACAAATCCTCTCACCAGATTCCGATCCGAGAATTTTTCTGCGACCCTGTCCCTGAGCGCCATTGTCCGCGCTTTTAACTCAGCGCTGCCCAGATGATGGCGCTGCAATTCTCGGATTCTACCGGCAAGTGCTCCGGGTTGCGAGAGGTCATTAAGAAAGAAAGAGTCTTCCACGATGAATCGGCCGCCGGGGTGCGGATGACAGATGATCGGCACCGAAAGTAGAGCCGCCTCGATGAGCACATTGCCGAGACCCTCATTAAGACTGGGCAGGACGAAGATGTCAGCAGCAGCGATCATCGACAGGGCCTGACCCGGTGGCAGGGTGACGAACCTCACTCGATCCGCGAGAAGTCGCCTGCCGAGGGACTTCAGAGCTTGCGAGTCGGCGTCCTCGGCGCCGCAAATCAGCAACTTAATCTTTTCGTCAGCCAGGGAGGCGACTTCTTCGATCAGATAATCGATACGCTTGTGGTAACGGTTGAAGGCAGCACTGCAGACGATCAGGCAGTCATCCGGTCCGGCACCGGCATTCGCCCTGGAATCACCGGTCTCGGTATCGATAATGCTCTCCACGTCGATACAGTTGCTCAATAGAGCCATCCGGGAAGCCGGGATACCGGCTTCGAGCGCTTCTTCCATGGCGCCGGGATGCAATTGCTGGACAAAGTCGAAGGCTCGGTAGCTCCCCGGTCTCAGGGCTCCACCGTTAGCGAAGATCACCCGGTATTCGAGACCCTTCAGCCGGGAGACGGACTGGAGCATATGAGCCAGGGGAACATCTTTCACCCAGACGATATCCGGGCGCAGGCGCCTGAGCTCGATGAGAAGGCCGGGAAAAAAGGTGATCTGCTCGATCCCGTATGTGAGCTCGAAGCGATTCTTCTCCGGCAAAAAAGGCAAGTGGGAAAGAGGCTCGATCAGTGGATGGAGACGCGAGAAATTGGGTATTGTGACCGCGCCTGGCGCCTTTCCACCGGTCAGGAGATGGACGTCCAGATCGGTCAATCGGGAAAGAGCGTCATACCAGCGCTGGGTGGAAGCCTCGAATCCGCGCTTCACATTGCCGAGACCGCTCGACACCAGAGCGATCCTGGGTCTCCTGCTCGATTTTGCTCTATCTCTTGAGATCAATGAGATGGATCTACTTACGAAGACACTTCGGGAGGCATTATACTTTGTGTTTTATGTTCGTCCTATCTGCAGTTCTAATCGCTATCACCATCATCGCTGCCTGGGTGCAGACGATCTCTTTTCGGCGTCTGTGCGACTATGTCGAGACCGAACTCGAGGCGGAGAGACCGGATTACCAACCTAAAGCATCTGTAATATTGCCTTGCAAAGGGCTGGATCCAGGATTCCGCGAAAACATCAGCCGTCTTCTGGAGCAGCGCTATCGAAACTTCGAGGTCATCTTCGCCGTGGCTGAGGAGAGCGATGCCGCGTACAGCCATCTGAAAGAGCTGGTGGAGCGTTACAGCGACAGGGCCAGAATCATCATCGCCGGGGTTTCGCAGAACCGGGCCCAGAAGCTCAACAACCAGCTCAGCGCCCTGAATCTTGTAGCCGAGGACAGCGAAGTCCTGGTCTTCGTCGATTCAGACGTAATCGCCAGAGAAGACTTCCTCGACTGCCTGATCAGACCCCTGGCGGATCAGACGGTGGGGGTCACCACCGGCTACCGCTTCTACATTTCGAGCTCCGCCAATCTTCCTGCGGTTCTGCGCTCCCTATGGAACAGGATGTCGGCCTGGGAGATGGCCAGCGACCATGCCTTTGCCTGGGGTGGAGCAATGGCAGTGCGCAAGGAGATCTTCGCCCGGGCCGGGGTGAAAAGCGCCTGGGAAAGAGCAGCCGATGACGATCTTTCGCTTACCACCTGCATCAAGGCTCTCGGGCTCACCGTGCATTTCGTCCCGCAATGCCTGGTGGCCAGCGATGGCAACGCCAGCCTCAAAGAGATAATCGACTGGACGAACAGACAGCTGATTCTCACCAAAGTCTATTACCGTCCCCTCTGGCTCAGGGCCATAACCCGGGCCCTGGTGATGCTCGTCTGGCTCGGCGCGGTCACGGCAGCAGCCATCGGCACCTTCGTCTACCAGGACAGTGGCTGCCTGAGCGCCCTGATTGCCGGTGCCACCATACTTCCGGTGGAGGCTTACTTCCTTGTGAGGGCACGCAGTCTCTGGGAGAGAGTTCTGGCCGATCGTGGTCAGCATCTCAGAGAATCGCTCTGGAGCTCATGCCTGGCCATCCCGATGGCGCATGTGGTGCTCCCTTTCCTGACACTATTCTCGGTGCTCACCAATAAGATACAGTGGCGTGGAGTCACCTACGAGCTCAGAAGCCCGAGGGAAATCCTGGTGGTATCACAGTCTCAAGGCTGATATCAGTTGTTTGGAATATTGCGGACCAGTTTGCGCCCTTCGGCACTGTCCTTGAAGCTTGCCTCGGCAAGAGCCTTGGCCTTGCGAAGGCGCTTATTGATCCTGCCCTTCAGAAAGGCGTTCACAAGAAAACGCGGCACCGGCAGCCCGGCATCGACATAAGACGAGATTTTGAAATTGGTCTTGTTCTCTCCCACAGTGGAGAGTTTCCAGTCCCCTGTAAAAGCTTTGACATGCTCGGATTTGATCAGATCGTATTTGAGAATCTCATTCTCTTTGATCCTGATTTTGATAAGCATCGACACCGTACCCATAAAAGGTATCGATGGAAATTTTTCCTCGATTATCGCTTCATTCGAATCTGCTTCTCTTTTCTTGAATTTAAAATCGAATTTCTGATCATCGGTTATGGTCTTCCAGACCACCGGACGGGGAGCATTGATGACGATGCTCGAGACCACAGGCTTGTGCTCGTGATTCGCAAAAGCAGGCGAAGCCGACAGGAGAGCTCCTGTTACAAGAGACACAAAAATCGTTGATCGAATTAATTGCAACTCTGCCGCCCCCCTTCTCCATAAATTATCGCTTTATGAACCGGGGCGCAAGGGGTAGCGGCTACGGACCGCTACCGAATCCCTCCGGCGATCCTCGCAGCTCGCCCACTGCTGCCTCGAAAGAAAGATTTCCCGATCTGATTCGGGATTGCAGTTTGAGAGCACGCACAACCGTATCTCTGGTGAGCAAACTTTCCCTGACCAGAAGAAAGCCGAGATTCACCTTCTCCCGACGAGCAAGTTCCACAAGACCCGGAATCCTGCCTTCCTGAAGTAATCCTGCCGCCACCAGGAGCTCGCCGAGCCTGGCCACCAGACCGGGCTCGTGCACATAGCCTCGAGCCCGCAGATGGTGCTCGAATTCCAGGCACTCCAGACTGCGCCTGGCAAAATCACTGACATATGGATTGCTGTCCTCCAGGAGTCTCAGCAGATATTTCTCCGGTAAAGACGTCTCCTCCGCCAGAGACAACCTGACATCTATGTCAGGATCGCAACAGAGCCTTTCCAGGAGCTCCTCCGGAGCCGAACTGTTACAGGCAATGCTTGCCCGCACGTCCGGATGGGGATCGTTTACCAGCTCCTTCAAAAGAGAAACAGGGGTGGCAGGATTCTCCGCCAGCCGCCGCCTCATCTTGAAGTCCCCGTTCCGGTAGATCTTCCATAAAATTCCGGCAGGAGCCTGCGGATCCCCTGCCACTATATAGTCTTTGATTTGCACCTTGCTACCTACCTCCCAGCTGTCCGATTCAGCGACAACAACAACCACTACTAAAGGGAGCTAACTGGTTATGCCAGTAATAGGTCAGCCGGTAACACCGACTCTTGAAAAAGATGACGAGGGAGGTCATCCCTGAACCTCCCCCGTCCATCAACCGCATTGTAAGTAGCCCGCGAAGTCTACCTATTACGATGTTGCCCTACGAAGATAGACAGCAGCATCCCCCGACATAGTTATTCTTAATATGGGCCGGAGATGCAAAGAAGTTGAAATGATTGTAAAAGCCTTTAGAATTTCTTCCTTATGAGCAGGCTCAAGGTTATCAAAGAGCTTTTCAACTGGTTCCTCAACCAGTTTCCTGATTCGGGCTTGATTGCCATGGCTGTCATGGCCTCTGGCTTTGGAATTCTCTTGTTCCTTCATTTTATTGGCGGAAAAGAAGCAGCGCCCGGACAAACGGTGCGTGCGCAGGCACCGGCGCCGGTCGTGCACCACCATCACTACTATTACTATTATCCGAACGGAAATGGTCAGTACACCGAGCACTATGTCAGGAGCCGTTTCGGCGAGCCGGACAGACCGGCTTCCGGAGGCAACTACTCATTCGCCTCCGGCCAGGCGTCGGCTTATTGAGCGGAATTCTGCTCGTCTCTTTCTTCTTCGATCAATCGCACCTTCTCTGCTCGTGACATCTGTTTGAGCCTGTATTCGTGGCTCATGGCCTGGGAGCGAGTCGGAAAGCTGCGGCTGTAGACGAGCTCCACCGGCAGCCTCGAGCGTGTATAACGCGCTCCTTTGCCGAGGTTGTGGGCCTTCATCCGGCCGTCCAGATCATTGGTCCAGCCTGTATAGAACGACCCGTCCGCGCAGCAGACTATATAAGTGAAATTCATCAGCGGCTATCAGGCCCGCCTACATAGTGGAGCACCATTTCCTCCCACTCAGGCCAGTCATGGGCGAAGCCGTCCCAGGTCCGGAAAGCATGCCAGACTCCGAGACTCCATAGATGGTTCGAGAGCTCCACCGAATGTGCGTAAGCATTGTCATCGCGACCGGTGGAGAAAATGATGTCGAGCTCCTTTATCTTCTGGACATGGTCCGGAGCATCGTGCATGCGGCGCACCAGTTCCACAGGGTTGCCCTGGTGGACATTTTCGTCATAGTGGTCGCCCACCCATTCTCTGATGTCATAGACGCCGCTCAAGCCGACAACACGATTGAAGTGCTCCGGAAAACGAAGACCGATATTGAGGGCGTGATAAGCACCGAAACTGGCGCCCATGGCGATACTATAAGGATTGTCGTTCTTGCTCCGGGTGAGAGGCAGGACCTCGTCCACCACATATTGCTGATACTGCAGATGCCTGATCGCCCGCTCACCGGGGTGGACATGGCCGTTGTACCAGCTCTCGGAGTCCACGCTGTCGAGACAATAAATCTGGAGCCAGCCCTCCTCCAGATGTTGCCTGAGAACATTCATCATGCCCCGGTTTTCCCAGTCGAAAAAACGTCCCTGGGATGTCGGAAAGCAAAGCGCCCTGGCGCCACCATGTCCGAAAACGAGCAACTCCATGTCTCTTCCGAGATTATGGCTGTACCACCGGTGATATTCTCTGTGCATAGGTCTCCCTCTGGAATTGGGGGATTGTAACACCCGGACCGGCATAAGATCAGCCTTTCGTTACTTTCTGGATAGCTTGACCGGCTCTTCGAACCAGTATCGATAAGTCATGAATCCATCCGAGTCGCGACCCAGACGCTCGAGATACCCCCTGGGTCCACTTGGATCGGCATGAAAGAACCGAAAATTGCCTTCCGGACCGAAGGGTGCACAGGTCACCCGGCACGGCGTCGGGGGTTTCTTGCCTTTCCAGTGAGCCAGCACCGTCTTCTTGATGGTCATGGGGCTTTCTGTATACGAAGGTATCTCGGACTTGATTGTCTTCGAGATGAAAGGCATGACAATGCGCTTTGCCACTCTCATGATCATCATGTCATTCGTATATACGGGTCCGGTTATCCACTGAGGCGGTCCTGTCCTCTGGTATTCGCGGCTGCGGCGATCGACCTGAGGCGTGGCCCTGGTGAGCACAACATCGCTGTGACCCTGATCCACGACTTCCAGCGAGCCTTTCAATGCCTCATCCGCCCCGGCGGGAGCGCCGAGAAAAAGAGCCGTGAGAACCAGGAACGCCAGCCGCATGAATCAGTCCCCCTGTCTTCATTCTACAGGCGAGCCGACATGATAATCTAACCGGACTGTGGAGAAAACGACCCTCACTCGCGACGACTGGCTCGACCAGCTCCGGTTCCAATATCCGCTCAGGAAGTACCAGAGCGATATTATCTCGCTTTGCGATCGAAAGCTGAAAGACGGCGAAAAAGAGCTCCACATAGTCGCTCCGCCGGGATCGGGCAAAACCATTATCGGTCTCGAGATCGTCAGCCGATTCCGCTGCCCGAGCCTGGTAGTCTGCCCCAATACCACAATCCAGTCGCAATGGGCGGACAAGCTCGGTCTCTTTTTAGAACCCGAATTCGCCGAGCTCGCCAGGCCCGCCATAATCGGAACCCACGAAGACAGACCCCTCAAACCGATCACGGTGCTTACCTACCAGGTCCTTTCGGTGCCGGGCAAAGAGCAGGAGTTTCTCGAAAGCCACGCCCTCAAGGAATGGACCGACGAGATGGCGCAGAGCCGCTCTCTGAGCCGGGGCGAAGCCGAGGTCCGCATCCTCGACCTGAAAGCCAATAACAAGAGCGCCTACAAAAAAGAGATCAGCCGTCATATCACCCGCCTGCGTCGCAAGCTAACCGACGTCATGACCCTGGAGGAGATCCTCCACGAAAACGCCCTGGGCCTGGTGCAAGCCCTCAAGCGCCAGGGATGCGGTCTGGTCATCTTCGATGAGTGCCACCATCTCACCGATTACTGGGCTTCGGTGATGATACACCTGGTACGCCGCCTGGACAACGTCACCGTGGTCGGTCTCACCGGCACGCCGCCCGAGGCCAAGACCGGCAAGCAGAAAGCACGCTATCTCACCCTTGTAGGCGAGATCGATTTTCAGGTGCCCACACCGGCCCTGGTGAAAGAAGGAGGGCTGGCGCCCTTTCAAGATCTCGTCTATTTCACCGAGCCCACCAGTGAAGAGCGCGATTTCCTCAAAGAAAAGCACCAGGATCTGCACGAGATTATTCAAAACAAAAACTTCCGCGAATTTGTCGAAAGCCAGAAACAATTCGTCGAGCGCAAACCTGAGCTCGCCATGGCGCTTGCCCGCTACTTCTACGCGGGTAAATTGCCTCTGCCGGGCGACCTGGTGGTTTCGGAAGCAGTGAGACAGTCTCCGCAGCTCGATGACTGGCTCGAGCTCCTCGAGGACTTCGCTCTCAATCATCTCAAAACCAGCGCCGACAAAGACGACCATGAGCTGCTCAAAACAATCGGCAGCGCTCTCAAGAAAATCGGCTTCAGCCTGTCCGAGAGAGGGATCAGATCCACCGCCTCGCCGGTGGACAGGGTGCTCGCTTATTCCCGGAACAAGAGCCGGGCCGTCGCCACCATTCTCGACACTGAATACGCGACTCTCGACGATCGTCTCAGGGCCCTCGTAATCACGGACTTCGAGCGCATGTCCGCAACCGTGCTCAAATCGGTATCGACAGTGCTCGATGCCGATGCCGGAGGAGCCATCGCCGTGGTAAGAGAGCTCATCGCCCACCCGGTGTCGGCATATATCAATCCCTGCCTGGTGACCGGCTCTCTGGTTCTAATCGACAGCCGCATCACCAGGACTTTCACCGAGACGGCCAGACGTTATCTCGAAGAAGCCGGCGAAAAGACCGAGCTCGAGCTCGCCCCCTTCGAAGCCGATCCCGGTCTCACCAGTGTCAGCCTCCCCGGGGGCGACTGGAGCACAAGATTATATGTAGGTCTGCTCACCAGCGCTTTCGAGACCGGAGTGACCAAATGTCTGGTGGGCACCAGGGGTATCTTCGGAGAGGGATGGGACTCCCAGCAGCTCAATACAGTGATCGACCTGACCACCACCACCTCGCCGGTCTCGGTCAAGCAACTCCGGGGGAGGGGCATCAGGCTCGATACCAGCAATATCAGCAGCGCCTTGGCCGACCGCAAAGTCACCAACAACTGGGATGTGGTGGCCATCGCCCCGGAGCTCGAAAAGGGGCTGAACGATTATTCGCGATTCGTGCGCAAGCATCAGGGCTATTTCGGCATAGCCGACGACGGCCAGATTGAGTGCGGCGTCGGTCATGTCCATCCTGCTTTCTCCGATCTGACACCGGCAGAAGTCTTCGCATCGCTTCAGTCTTTCAATGAGGAAATGCTGAAAAGAGCTCTGGTCAGAGATCAGATCTATGAGCTCTGGAAGGTAGGAAAGCCTTATGCCAACCGGCAGCTGGGCTGCATCGAGATAGCCGCTCTGCCGGCTCCCGGCGCGCAGCCGGCCCATGTTCGTGCCGGCAGCACCTACCCCGAGCATGCCCGGCAGTTGCGTCAGAGACTCCACCGCGCCCTGGGGATCTATATAGCAGGCGGGATTGTGGCTTCCATCGCCCTTGCCGGAGTGCTCATGGACCCGTTCCTGTGCCTGGTATCGTCGATGGTGATCGTCACCATGTCGACCATTCTCGGTCTGAGACAGAGAGCGATGGTGAAAGACGAGCTCGAGGAGTTTGTCGTGGTCGAAGCCTCCGGCGATCGAGCCGGCTGCCTCTCCAGCATCGCCAGAGCCGTGCTCGATTCCCTCATTGACAGAAATTTCCTCCCCGAGGATATCGAGCCGGAAGATATCGTAATCAGCCAGCGAAGCCATGACAATTACAGGGTATTTCTCGACGGAGCCAGCGAAGAGCACACGAAGATCTTCGTAAAGGCCTTCGAGGAAGTCATGGCTCCGGTGACGAATCAGCCTTATCTGATTCCGCGCTACAGTTTCAACCTGGAAGGTCTGAATGAGAAGGCGAGAAAAACCTTTTTCAACCTCTACCTGACCGGTCGAGCCGAGCCCGATATAGCGGCATACCATGCCGTACCCAGGCTCCTTGCCCGGTCCGAGAAAGGCAGAGAGTCTTTCGAATTCGCCTGGAACCACTATGTCAGTCCTGGCTTTGTCGTAGCCACGCAAGAGGATCCGGTAATCCTGCAAAAATATTTCGGGCTCGGTCCGAGTCTTGCCGAGAGATTATTGTGGGATTAGAAAGGAGAAAACGATGACAGCGAGCACCACTGCCGATGCAATCCTGGAGCATATAAAGAGCCTGGCCTCGGACCGCTTCGAAGGAAGGTCACCGGGAAGCGATGGCGAGAGAATCACCATCGATTATCTCCGGGACTGTTGCCGGCACATCGGCCTGGCGCCGGCAGGGGAAGACGGCTATTTCCAGAGAGTACCGGTTATCGGAATCAAATCGAAACCGGTCGTATCATTCAAAACAGGCTCATCGACCCTGACTCCCTCATTTCCCGAGCAATTCGTCGCCATGTCCCGCTCCCTAAAGGATGCTATAGAAATCGAAAATGCTCCCGTAGTATTCGTCGGCTACGGAATCGAGGCCCCGGAATACGGCTGGAACGACTACAAGGATAAGGATGTCCGGGACAAAATCGTGATCGTTTTGATAGGCCAGCCGGGAAGACCGGACAGAGAGGATTCCACAAGACTCGACGAGAGTTTTTTCCGGGGTCGGGCTCTTACTTATTATGGTCGCTGGACATATAAATACGAAAAGGCTTCCGAAAAAGGCGCTGCTGCTGTTTTGATAGTTCATGAAAGCGAGCCCGCCGGTTACGGTTATGACGTGGTGAAAGCGAGCTGGAGCGGCGAGAATTTCGATCTGGGCAGAGCTCGAGAGCGCGTGCGGGCCGAAGGCTGGCTCTCTCTGGATTCGGCAGAGAAGCTCTTTGCCATGAGTGGCAGGTCGTATCTGGAACTCAAAAAAAGCGCCGGGCAGCCTGACTTCGAGCCGGTGGATCTGGGCACCACCGCTGATATTTCGGTGGCCAATACCACCAGAGAATTCGACTCCCACAATGTCCTGGCCATGATCGAAGGAGAAGACCCGGATCTCAAGAAAGAGTGCATCGTATACAGTGCACACTGGGATCATTTCGGCAAGAAAGAGAAAGACGGCAAGGTCGAGATCTATAGCGGCGCCCTGGACAACGGCTCAGGGGTGGCCATGGTCCTGGAGATCGGCCGGCGCTTCATACAGGAGAAGCCGCGGCGCTCGATTCTCTTCTTTTTCACCACCCTGGAAGAATCAGGACTGATCGGCTCGCAGTATTATATTCAGAATCCTATCTTCCCTCTCGATAAAACAGTGGCTGTCATAAACCTGGACGTCATGAATCTCTGGGGCGCGACCCGGGAGATAATCAGTATCGCCCACGGTCATTCCACTCTCGACGAGAATCTCCGCGTCCGGGCCGCTGAGCAGAATCGCACGGTGATACCGGATGTAGAGCCTGAGAAAGGCTATTTCTACCGCTCCGATCATCTGCCCTTTCTACAGAGCGGCGTTCCCGCTCTCTTTTTCCTCAATCCAGGCTCTTCATATATAGACAAAGATCCGGACTATGCAACACGAAAGAAGGCCGACTATATCAGCAACGATTATCACAAGCCTTCGGACAAGGTCAAAGACGACTGGGACATGGCGGGAGCGGTGGAAGACGTGGAGCTGCTTTTTCAGGTCGGTAAGGATCTCGGCAACGAGAGCGGCAGGCCGTCGTTCAAACCGGCATCAGAGTTCTTCAAGGAATATCAAAAGACGAACTGAGGCCGGTCTTTCAACTCTTCGAAGCGCTCCGGGATCAGGCTGTAGAGCCGAGCCGGGCGATAAGAGCCTTCCTGGGACATCTCATCGAGCTCTTTCAGAATTCCGGATGAGAGGAATTTCTTGCGAAAGTTGCGATTGTCCACCGGCTTACCCAGAACAGCCTCATAAACCACCTGGAGCTCCCGGAGGGTGAACTTCTCAGGAAGCAGGCTGAAAGCCGCCGGGGTGTACTCGATCTTGTACTTGAGCCGGGTGAGAGCATAGTCGACGATCTCGCGGTGATCGAACGCCAGATCCGGAAGCTCCCCGGTTGGCCACCAGGCCACACCACTGGCATCGGTGTCGGCTTTCAGATCGAGGGAGTCGGCCCGGAGCAGCGCCATATACGATACCGTCACAGTCCGCCCCCGGGGGTCTCGATCCCGGGCTCCGAAAGTATAGAGCTGCTCGAGGAAGACATCCCGGACATTGGTCTCTTCCACGAGCTCGCGGTGGGCAGCCTCATCGAGATCGGCGTCCTCATCGGTGACGAAGCCTCCGGGCAGGGCCCAGGAAGAGCGGAACGGATCGTATTTGCGTTTGATCAAGAGCACTTCGAGCACACCCTGCTCCACGGCGAAGGCGACTATGTCCACGGTCACTCGAATGCTCCTGCTCATAAGCTCTTAGTATAAGCCTCGAGATCAGGCCAGGCATAGATGACATGAGCCATATCCCGGTAATCAGGCGGCGGCATGACGCCCTCTATGCGCCTTCCTCCATGGCGCCGATAGAAGGAGCAGGCCGCCAGATTATCAGCAATGCACCAGAGCATGACATTCGGCGCCCCACTTGCAGCCAGGATTCGCAGACCCTCGCTGAGGAGCAGGCTGCCAGTTCCCCGGCGCTGGCAAGACGGATCGACATAAAGTGCCCGGATCTGCTTGCTGTATTCCAGGGGGGGGATGGTCATTGTCCGTGGCCCCGAACATCCCGGTAATCACTCCCTCAGTCGATTCGCTTACCAGAGATACCCAGCGGGGATCCACCGACCGGTCGGCAAAGCTTCTGCATCTTTCATTCTCATCGAAGCGCTGGAGAAAACCTGCCGGTAAGAGATACCCGAGAGACTCCCGCCAGACTCTCATAAAAAGATCAGCCAGGGCCGGGGCGTCCGATTCTCTTGCTCGCCTGATCTCAATCGAGCCTGACATCGGGCTTCTCCACCTGCTCCTGCCTGATCACTCCATAGTCTTGCTTCTCTTTTCCTTTATAGCGGGAAAGGGCCTGGCGCAGAAGATACTCTATCTGCCCGTTGACACTGCGCATCTCCTGTTGCGCCCAGGACTCCAGGTCGTTATAGACCTGTTGATCGATACGCAGTAAGAAAGACTTTCGCGGCATTATCTCAATATAGTGTCCCGGCATTCACTACCGGCTGGGCCTGGGTATCGCTGCAGAGCACCACCAGGAGATTGCTCACCATGGCAGCTTTGCGCTCGTCGTCGAGATTGAGCAACTCAGTCTTGGTGAGATCCTCCAGGGCACCGGTGACGATGCTCACCGCACCACTGACAATGGCTCGCCGGGCCGCCACCACGGCTTCCGCTTGCTGGCGCTTGAGCATGGCCATGGCGATCTCCGGAGCATAAGCCAGGTGAGAGATCCTGGCCTCGTCCACGGTGATGCCTGCTACCGCCAGTCTCTGATCGAGCTCCTGCTTGAGAGTATGAGAGACCTCGTCGACACTGCTTCGAAGCGTGGTCTCCTCCTCCTCGCCATCATAAGAATAAAGATTGGCCAGATGTCTCACGGCAGTCTCGCTCTGCACCCGCACGAAAGCCTCATAATGATCCACGTCGAAAATGGCCCGGGAAGGCTCCGAAACGTGCCAGACCACCACCGCTGCGATCTCGATGGGATTGCCCCGGCGGTCGTTGACCTTGAGCACCGGCGACTGGAAATTCTGCATCTTGAGAGAAATCGACCGGCGGCTGCAAAATGGATTGACCAGAACCAGACCGTTTCTTTTCACAGTACCGCTATAGGTACCGACAAAAATCAAGACCATCGAATAGTTCGGCTGAATGACCGCGAAGCCCCGGCTGAGATAGAAGGAAGCCATGAGAATCACGCCCGGGAGCAGGATCTGGCCATAGTCGCTGCTCCAGTGCTCCCCCAGGGCGAGAAAAACCGATACGAAGGCCAGGGCCGACCAGCCCATGATTCCAATTAAAACCAGAAGACCTGCCCAG
>JAGQHH010000212.1 GCA_020431945.1 Cyanobacteria bacterium HKST-UBA02
CCCGGCTCAACGAGCTCCTCGGAACAGAGCTGGGTGTTCCTGAGTTCACCAGGATGTGGAATCACGAGTTTCGAGAGAACATCGAGATGTCCAATCTGCTCACGCGCTTGAAAGGCGCTTATCCGCTCTATCTACTTTCCAACACCAATGAGAACCATTACAGCTTCATCCAGGATAGCTTCGATGTCGAGCGTCATTTCGACGAGCTGATTCTCTCGTACCTGGTGGAATGCGCCAAACCTGATCCGGCAATTTATGAGCATGTTATGGACCGGAGTGGTCTGAGTCCGTCCGAGTGCTTGTTCGTAGACGATCTCGAGGACAACGTCAGGGCTGCCCGATCCGTGGGAATGCACGCCATTCTCTTTCGCGGCCATAGCGACCTGATTGAACAATTCACCAGATATGGTATCGAAGTCGACGGCTCTTGATGTCCGGGCGATCTCTTGAAAACCTCCAGTGCAGAGGCTTCGGTTACACAATCGTGAAGTTGCGCCAACCTCGCTAATAGTTCTCGACAAGCCCTGTAATCTTCGACCTTCATGGTCCCTGAAGCTTTCTATCTCTGTTGTCGGGAGCTCGCCTGGCGGTTCTCGCTACCTTCCGGAAAGCTACCCCTAAAAACGAACTCTCCCGGTCGGGCTTTAGTTTCGAATACCGCAAACCGGCAAGTTTCTGGAGTTTTTACCTATTTCGGGCGGTTGTAATATGGCTTTTCTCTACGTTAGCTTCGCGTGTCTTTCTTTTCGCTTTATCAGTGAGCTTCCGATTCCTGAACCCAATCCAGTTCTGAACTGAATTTATGCCTGTACTCGCTATTTGTAGCACCGACCTGGCGCGTACTCGAGGCTGAGTGGGATTCGGAATGCTCGGTTTCAACCCAAAGTAGGGAGAACCTATGCAACCCTGTACCAAAGCAAAATTGTTCACTTATTCGCTCCGCTTTCTCGCGGTAGCGGTGACCGGCATACTTGCCTGGTATTTCGCCGAGCCTGTTGCCGCCAAATTCGGTCATGAGCTGACTGACGGCTGGCAGATGGGAATCGGCGCCATTGCAGGTCTTGTGGCTCTGATCATCTCCAATCGAGCCCTGGACTTCACCGAAGATTGCATGACCATTCCGGACGCCGGCGATCAACGTCTGGCTGCCGCTGGTTCGAGCTGCTCCCGAGAAGGATGTCGCCGCTACGTCGCTCCTTCTGTATCCGGTCAGCCAGCCAGGAAGCCCTGCAAGAAGAAGGCAGCCGGAGCCCCGGTAGCGGATTCGGCTGAGACCTTTCAGCTCGGAACCGTTATCGACAATCAGGCGATGACGGTGGTTCTGGAGCAGGCGCAGGCTGGTCCCTTGAATCTGGTGGTGATCGTCAAGGGACTCACGGCCAGCCAGTTCAAGGGCAATAACGGTCTTCGCGGTCGTCTCGAGGCAGTGGGCGGCATTTCCTGGGAGAATCCCCGCAATCTTGGTGATGGTCGCCGGGAAATGCGTGGAGTGATCCAGTCCGATTCCGAGAGGCAGAGGATTGTCGGTCGTCTCCAGGATATCGCTTCTCGCTATGCCTGATT
>JAGQHH010000213.1 GCA_020431945.1 Cyanobacteria bacterium HKST-UBA02
TTCTGCGACGGCTCCCATGCCGGTACGGACATTGCTCCGGTCCGCTTCACCGTGGAAGAAGAGACCACTATGGCTCTCTGCGCCTGCAAGCATACCAAGCATGAGCCCCGCTGCGATGGAACCCATTCGTCCCTGCCATAGGACCGGAGGCTTCGGCTTTCGAAAGTTCGCCAGGGTTCTCCTGGCCTGCTCCCTGCTGGCATTTTGCTATTCTCCTGTCGAGGCGGCCGGAGACAGCGCCGCCCTCGACGGTATCCACGAGCACTTCACCGAAGAGCTGCAGAAATATGTCGGTGAAGGTCTTGTGGACTACAAGCGCTGGCGCCAGCATCCCGAGGGTATCAAGAAATATCTGGACGAGCTCCAGGCTCTGAGCCCGGAGCAGTACAGGGCCATGCCAGAAGACGGGAAGAAAGCTCTGTGGATCAACGCCTATAACGCTTTCACTATCTGGCTGGTGCTCAAGAACTATCCTATTCAAGCCACCAGCAAGTTTTATCCGGCATCCAGCATCAGGCAGGTGAAAGGTTTCTGGGAAGACAACTTCATCAGTGTCGGCGGGCAGAAAGTAAGCCTCGAGCAGATCGAGCACAATGTGCTGCGCCGGGATGTACAGGACCCGCGTTTTCACTTCGCCGTGGTTCCAGGCTCTCTGGGCGGGGCGAGGCTGGGGCGCGTCGCTTACAGCTCCCGGGGAATCGCCAACAGGCTTGCCAGAGCCACCCGGGAATATCTGGGCAACGAGCAGAATGTCCGGGTTGATACCGCCAATAATACCGTTTATGTGACCCAGCTCTTTCGCTGGTTTCCTCTGGATTTCGCTGAGGGAACAGATCTGGTCAAGCGTTTCCCGCCTCCCACCGATGACGAGATCGTCGTGGATTTCTTGCGGCGCAGCGGCCCGGCCGGCTTGCGCTCGCGCCTGGAGCGCAAGGAAGGCGATCCACCCTTCAAAGTCATCTACGAGCCTTACGACTGGAGCCTCAACGAGATCGACTGCTCTCGCTAGATGGCGGCAACCACTTCTAGAATTTCTTCCAGGTCAGGCATGCCTTTATGAACATGACGGATGATACCGCTCCTGTCGATGACGAAAAGGACCCGGTCGGCGATGATCCGGTCGCCCCGCACGGCTCCATACAGGCGCCCGATCTCTCCCCCGCTGTCCGAAAGCAGGGTGAGGTTGAGCCCGTGCCTGGAAGCGAAGACTTCGTGCTTGTCCAGGCTGTCCACTGAGACTCCCAGGACGACAGTGTTTCTCTCCGTGAAACGCTCGAGACTGTCGGAGAAGGAGCACATCTCCCTGGTGCAGCCGGGAGTATTGTCCCGGGGATAGAATGCCAGGATGACATTCTTGCTGCCCTGGAAGTCAGCCAGACTGACCTCTCCTTCGGGAAAGGCAGAGAGCTTGAACGGTGGTGCCTGGTCTCCGGCTTTGAGCTCGACGATATCTTGATGCGGTGAAGTCATGGTGGTCGCCTCCCGACCTAATCTTAACCCCCTGAAATCAGTATTGCCTAACGGCTCCCCCATCGATTGTTACTGTTGTTCCGGTTATGAATTCGCCTTTCGGTGAGGCGAGAAAGGCTACCAGAGCGCCGAGATCCTCGGGCTTGCCGAAGCGTTTGGCCGGCGCATAAGCGGCCCAGTCGCTGAGAATCTCTTCCACTGAAGAATTCGTCGAGTCGGCATATTGCTTTGCCAGATCGCGAACCAGAGGAGTGTCGAAGTAGCCGGGACAGATGACATTGACAGTGACGCCCCGGGCAGCCACCTCGCTGGCGATACATTTGGCCAGAGCGTTGAGACCTGTGCGTAGAGTGCTTTGAACCACCGACGTCTTCTCGGGCTCGAGACCGAAGATCGAGCCGATGAACACGATTCGGCCGTAACCCTGCTCGGTCATCTCATCGAGAAGAAGCCTGCTGAGCACGATAGGCGGGCGCAGGACCAGATCCATTCCGTCCTGCCAGTGCTCATCTGTGGCGACAGAAAAGGGATGAGTAGGGGGATGACCGGTACTGACCACGAGAATATCGATTGTCCCGAGCGCTTCTTTCGATGCCTTCACCAGGCGCTCCAGATCAGCCTGATCGGTGAGATCCGCTTCGATCTCTATGACTTTTCCCGGCGAGCGCTCGGCGATGGTCCGGGCGGCGGTCCGGAGCTTTGTCGTGTCCCGGGAGCAGATGGCGACATTGGCGCCTTCCCCGGCCAGGGCCTCTGCGCAGGCGAAGCCGAGACCGTAGCTGGCGCCGGTGACAATCGCATTCTTGCCTTTCAGTCCTAAGTCCATTGAGCCCCACCGATTTCGAGTTAGTGCAGTCTTTCATCCGGCATTCTAGAATATGGCTGCACGAATTGGCAGGGAACAATATCAAGAGTTAGAGGGTCGCTCTGTTTATGTCAGGCAAATATATAGCTGCTGCACTTCTTCTTTTCTTCATGCTGGCGCCTGTGCCCCGGGCGTTCGGCCAGGGCGCCTGCTCGGTGGTTTATCTGGACAAGAAGCAAGTGCCCATGGCGGAGCTCGGTTGCTATGGCGTGCCTGTGACGGTCAAGACCGGTCCGGTCAAGCTCCCGGGAATCTGTCTCACCGGTGTGCGCTCGGGAACCCGGGCTGCTGCCAATAAGCTCCAGACCGGTGATGTGGTCATGAAGATCAATGGACTGGCTGTGCCCACGCCGAAAGCCCTGAATGACATCATGATCAATCTCAAGAACTCGATAGTCAATATCGACTACGGGCGCCTGAAAAACGGCAAGTTTCAGATGCATCGCCAGGAGTTTCTTCAAGTCGCCTCCCATGCAAATGCTTATGCTTCTCGCCCGGTGACGGACCTGGAGAACTTCATGTACACCCTGGTGGATGCGGATCGCAAGAAAAAGGGTCTCAAGGGCTTGAAGCGCAGCTCCGGTCTGGCGAAGATGGCTCGCAGCCACGCTGATGACATGGCGAAGCGCAACTACACCGGTCATGTGACACCGGAAGGACGCGGCACCGTCGAGCGTTACAAAATTTCCGGGCTCAAAATGGAAGGTGGTATCACCGAGAACTGCGCTTACCCGTTTGCCCAGCCCAACCCCCTCGATATGGTGCGCTCCGGCGAGGAGCAGCTCATGGGCTCGGAGGACCACCGGGCCAATATCATGCATCCGGACATCGTTACCGCCGGCATCGGTATCGCCTACAGGCGAGACGGCGGTCTGATGATCGTCCAGGTCTTCTCCTCGGCACCGATCCCCTGACGAGTTTTTTAACGATTACTTTTTTTCGGGTCTGAACATCTTCCAGTCCACCAGTCCGGCAAGGACCTGCTGGACGAGGGTGTAGAAGATCATCGGAAGAAGCACCGCCGGGTGATCGGAAAGAGCCGACGCAGCAAGGACGAGACCGGTGCCATTGTTGTTCATTCCGAGACCGAACATGAGCGATGCTCGCTCTGCCTGGTCGGTCTTGAGCCATCTCGCGATCAACCAGCCGGCCAGAAATGCGGCGGTGCACAATACAATCGTGGTGGCATTGATGAAAAGGAGGAAGTCCGGATCCGGCTTCCTGAGGGCTTGCGGAAGAGAGGTCGCAGCGTTCGAGTAATTGAGGAGCAGGAGTGCGATGAAATTGACCAGCTTCATATGCGGCTTGATGAGCGCGGTTCTTTTTTCGCCGAGAATAAAATGAGCGACGATACCCAGGATCGAAGGTATCACCACGGTGAGGAGCATGAACGCGTTGGTGCCCTGGGATTGTGCCAGCTCGTGCAAATCGGACGAGTAGTCGCCGGTGGTGAGATGGCAGAATACGTGCAGCACCAGGGGCGTGGTTATCGGGCTCAATAAGGTCGAGAGAAAGACGAGTCCGAGGCTGAGACTGAGATTGCCGTTGGCGTTCTGAGACCAGGCTGCCGAAGAGCCGGCGATGGGCATGGAGATGATCATCGCGAGCCCGACGAGGAGATTCTGCAGCTCGTCTGAGTTGTGCCAGAGATTCATCCAGCTCAAAAGCGTGACGACAAGCAAGATCGGCACAGCCATATTGGCTAGAAAGCCGCATATGATGGGAACCGGATTCTTCCATAATCCTGTAAGCTCGCTTGCTTTTATCCCGAGTCCGGCATTGAACAATAGAAAAGAGAGCATCAGGAGCGATGCCGTGATTTTGAGGCTGCTCCCGTCCGGCCAGCCGACTCTCCCGAACTCGATGCTGCGCAGCCACAAACCGAACTGCGGCAGGACTGCCGCCAGCACGTAGGCGCCTATCAGAATAACGAGAAAGTTCCGATGGATGAAGCTGGTGATCGCTGGAACCAAAGGTGACGGAAATGTGATCGCGGCTGTATCATTCTGCTGAGACATCACGCAAGTCTAACAGCCTGTAAGTCGAGATGGTCATAATATTCTGTCGGGTTGTTGCACGGGGCAATGAAATGAAAATCTGGGTCTTAAATGCATTTCTGTCTATGATCTTTGCCGGGGTCACCTCAGTCATGGCAAAGCAGGGATTGAGCGGGATTTCGGCGGACCTGGGTCTGGCTGTGCGAACAGCCATGGTCTTTATCATGACTACGATATTCGCTTGCTTCGTGGTCCCGCAAAGCGAGCTGGCTACTCTCAAGATTCCGAACTGGCTCTGGCTAGGCGCTTCGGCACTGACCACGACTGCCTCCTGGATCTTCTATTACCGCGCTATCAAAGATGGTGAAGTCTCGACGGTCGCCCTCATCGACAAAGGCAGCGTGGTAGTGGCGGTAGTCCTGGCGGTCTGGTTCTTGAACGAGTCGATTACAATCAACAAGGCAGCAGGCGCGGCACTTATCGTCGCCGGATTGTTCTTGATCGCAAAAGGATAGGATTTAAATAGTGAAGATCGAAGTATTGAGCGAGCAGGACATCGAGCGCCGGCGTGGGATTCTCTATTCTTTGCTTGGCGATCTACCGGGCCGTGATTCGCCCATGGCAAGCAGGATCCTGGACGAAGTCGATAAGGGCAGCTTCGTCCTCGAGATACTCAGTCTCGATCTCAATAGCTCTGAGCCTGTGCCGGCTTTCTTTACTCGTCCGAAAGATTCACCGGGACCATTCCCGACAGTCTTATACAATCACTTTCACGGCGGTCAGTACGAGCTCGGCAAGAAAGAGTTGCTGGAGGGCGGCAATGCCATTGCCGATCCGCCTTATGCCGAGGAGCTTGCCCGACGAGGGATCGCAGCCCTGTGCATCGATCAGTGGAATTTCGGCGAGCGGCACAAACGTCCCGAGCTGGATCTTTACAAGGAGACTCTCTGGCGCGGTCGAGTGCTATGGGGAATGATGGTCTTCGACAGCTTGCGGGCTTTCGACTATCTCGTCGCGCGTCCCGATGTGGACGAGAATCGCATCGCCACCCTGGGGCTCTCCATGGGTGCCACCATGGCATGGTGGCTGGGGGCACTGGAAGAGCGGATTAAGGTCGTGGTCGATCTTTGCTGCATGACCGACTTCGAAGAGCTGATTGCCGAGGACGGTCTTGCCGGGCATGGTATCTATTATTTCGTGCCGTCGCTCCTGAAGCATTTCGATACTGTTGCGATAAACGAGCTCATCGCTCCACGACCTCACCTGTCGCTGAACGGCGATAAAGATCCGCTCACGCCTCCCGCCGGGCTCGATCTCATCGACCAGGCGTTGCGAACCGTCTACGAAGCCCACGGCGCTCCGGATGCCTGGAAGATGTTCCGCGAGGACCATGGACACTTCGAGAGCGAAGCCATGCGCACCGAAGTGCTCGCCTGGCTCGAGCGCTGGCTCTAAGTCTCAGCAATCCGATCTTCCCAATCTGTAATGGCAACTAGTTGCATTAGACGGGAAGGTGGTTCAGACTTATACTGCAAATTGCGGAGCGACGAGATTCACGAGAGCGCAGCGAGCGGACCATGGCAGAGCGAATACCAGTTACACCAGCCATCATAACATGGGCCCGCGAGCGTTCCGGTGTGACTCGAAAGGAAGCGGTTAAGAAATTCAAGGACGTTCTTGATTGGGAGCAAGGGCGTTCTTATCCAACCTACAATCAGATTGAAAGGATGGCTGATGCGTTCAAGGTGCCGGTCGCTGTCTTTTTCTTCCCGGAGCCGCCGGATCTTCCTCCTATCTCAGAGACTTTCCGAACTCTGCCACTGTCTGAGATGGAGCGTCTCCCCAGCAGGATCAGGCTGCTTCTTCGGAAGGCTAAGGCCATGCAGATCAATCTCGAGGAGTTGACAGAGGGACGCAATCCCAGCTTCAAACTCATAACAAGAGACCTTTCGTTCCAGATAGATAGTGACATATCGTCTATGGCCGCCGAGGTGCGAGAGTACATTGGCATTTCTATTGACGAGCAGATGGGTTGGAGCGACGATGATACGGCACTCCGGTCCTGGAGGGCTGCTCTTACAGGCGTTGGGGTATTCGTCTTCAAAGATGCATTCAAAGCTGATGACTTCTCAGGCTTTTGTCTATTCGACGATGCGTTCCCTGTGATATACGTGAATAACAGCTCGACAAAGACCAGGCAGATGTTCAGTTTCTTTCACGAGCTGGGTCATCTTCTTTTCCATACCAGTGGAATTGATACCCTGCACCATCAATTCATTACAAGATTGAAGTCCGACGATCAGAGAGTCGAGGCGATTTGCAATCGCTTTGCGTCAGAATTTCTCCTGCCGGAGAATGCGCTCAATCAAGCACTTAGAGGACGTGAAGCGTCGGAAGAGACTGCCGAGATTCTTGCAAGTCAATTTCACGTTAGTCGCGAGGTCGTTTATCGGCGTTTCCTCGATCGTGGTCTGGTATCAAGTAGACAATACCAGAAAGCCGCGGACCGCTGGAGCCAGCAGCGCCAAGAGGGCAAGCGGACTGGTGGTGATCATTACTGGACGAAGCTAACCTACCTTGGGCGCGACTATGTTTCTCTTGCTCTCAGTCAGTTCTATCGTAATCGTATCGACGAGAATCAGCTTGCAGACTATCTCGATACTAAGCCGAGGAATCTCAGCAAGCTCGAAGAATATTTTGACCGAGGGCAGCTGGATGTACGTGTTTGACACTTCCGCCCTGTCGGCTCTCTTTCGCAATTATTACAAACAGAGATTTCCGACCCTCTGGAAAAAATTCGACAAGCTGGTCGACGATAAGCAGATTGTTTCGACACGAGAAGTGTTTCGGGAAATAGACAACTCTTCCCTTGAAACCTTGAGAGTGTGGGCTATTGCCAATAGGTCATTGTTCGCTGTTCCCACAGCGGCGGAGGCTGTCTTTGTCGCAAAGATCTATAGCGTATCTCACTTTCAAAAAAATATTGAGCAACAAAAACTCTATAAGGGCGGAAAGAACGCTGATCCTTTCGTTATTGCCAGAGCAGCAACAGAAAGCCGCAATGTAGTGACTATGGAGATCCTGAAGCCCAACGGAGTAAAGATACCTAATATCTGCCAACACTTCGGTATTGTGTGCCTGACGCTCGAGGGATTCATGGAAGAGCAGGGCTGGACGTTTTAGGTTTCAGATCTGATTGCTATCAGAAGGACTCGGGCAGCTCGATCTGGATCAGGCGATCCCGGTCGAAGACTTCTTCTCCGTTTTTCTTCTTGTTGATTGTCATCACCATGAGCATGCGTCTGGAGTCCGGCGACCAGACCGCCGAGATCAGCTCGCCGGTTACCGGGGCGGTGAGCTTCTGTCCGGACTGGCGATTTTTGATGACGACTTTCTTGCCGTCCATGGAGAATTCATGACTGCCGTCCGGGCTTCCCAGGGGCTTCAGCTCGGAGTCGGAGGAAAGGGTCACTTCCTTCAAGACCTTCCCGTCGTCCGGGGCGATCTCGACAGCTCTGGCGTCGTCGCTGACCGCGAGCTTGCCGGCCAGATACTCGATGTGAACTTGATTTTTCACCAGATCGACAGGCTCTTTTCGATCATAGATGACCTTCGGTGCCTCGCCGGCGAGATTCAACACATCGAATTTGTACGAGTCGGCAAGCCAGACTCCCTTACCCAGCGGTGTGCGTCTGGCGACTACGAGATTGGAGCCGACCCAGATAGGTGAGCCGACCAGATCATAAAGCTCGAAGTGTTTGGCAGGTGCCAGAGCCGTGCGCCTGGTGCCCTTTGTCGCGTCATAGATGCCTATGCCGACATTGCCGCCATAGGCACCATTGGTGGCATCACAGATGGCGTAGGCGATCATGTCGTCGGTCGGGTGCGCTGTGGGAAGATCGAGATAGCCCGACTCGGGCGCCGCTACTTCGCGGCTCTTGTGCGTAGCGATGTCATAAGCAAAAATCTCGTTGCCTGCCTGGGTCTCCGCCAGGACGCGTTTGCCGCTTATGGGCTTTTTCTGGTGCACATAATAGAGCTGGTCGCCTTTTGTCGATGCCTCGGGATTCCAGCCGTAGTCGACTTTGATCGAAGCGGTCCCGTCCCCCGGCAGAAGAGTCACTTCGGGATCCGACCAGCGAGGATCGGTTTTGCTCTTGCCTCTGAATGCTTCGAGTTCGGTTTCAGAATAAGCCTCGGCTTCGTGGAAGTCGGGCTCGTGTTTCTTCTTGACGAAGGCAACCTTTGCGGAGCCCGGGATGAAGATCGGGGCATAGAGCTCGGTGTTCACCTCATCGACGAGGGTTTTGACCTCCAGCTTCTGGGCCGCCTGCACCGGCAGGACGAGGAAGCAAGTCGCAGCAAGCAGCAGGTTTCGATAAACCATTCGTGATTTCGGTGAAGGCATAGATTTAGATCCGCTCCGAGGTCTCAGACAAGTCTGATTTACCCCCGACGTCGTTAATTTAGGCAGCTCTTTGTCGCGCTCCTGGAAAATCGGTGTAATTTCTGCCCTTTGTCCGGACATATAATGGAAACAAACTCAGTACTCCCAGCCTCGGGACCCGACGAGTATGACTACGCTGGAACTTCGAAGTCGAATCTGGATCATTCTGGTAGCTTGCTTTTTGTCAGTGCAGGTCCTTGCCGGTTGTTCGTTGGACCCCGAGTCGAAGATCAAAGAAGCCGAGCTCCTAACTGTTCGAGGTGAGTGGCAGAAGGCGATAGCCGTCTACAGCAATGTACTGGCTGCTTATCCGAGGGACCCTGTTTGCCTGGCTAGGCGAGGTTATCTATATGGCCACGAGGGTCAATTCAAGAAGGCATTCGCCGATTTCGACGCTGCCATCGAGTCCGATGCTAAGTGCCCGGAGCCGTATATAGAACGCAGCAGTGTTTACTGCATCCTGGGTTTTGAAAAGCTCTCCAAGCGGGATGCGGAAAAGGCTTTGTCGCTCATTCCGGCCGAACCGGTAGATGCTGCTCAGCTGCTCCAGTATGCCAGTACTCTATTCAACGCAGGCAAGAGGGATAAGGCTGCTAAGGCGGCGCAAAAGGCACTGGCATTGTGCTCGAAAAGAAAGGACCTAAACTCATTAATTCTTGCTGCAAATGCGTTATGTGGATTCCGTCAATATAAGGAGGCTCTGGCGAACCTGGATGAAGCCTGGAAGTTAGCTCCGGACTGCGCCTATGTTCGCTTTCTTAGGGGGCGCGTCTATTGTTCGCAGGAGCGATGGTCTCAAGCAATAGATGAGCTCGAGCGGTATGCGCGCCTGAGCCGGGCAAATCCTATCGTATTGGGTGTTCTGGGGGACTGCAATCACTATAATGGTGATTTCGACAAAGCAATCAGCTATTTTGATCAAGCTATTGATCTTGTTCCTGACTATGCCAACGGCTATTACAAGAGGGGGCAAGTCTACCATGATATCGAGAAGCATCGGGACGCGATAGAGGATTTCTCTACCGCTATCAAGCTGAGACCGGATGATGCTCATGGCTTCGTCCAGAGAGCGGATAATTATTGCCACCTGAAAGAATGGAAAAATGCATTGAAGGATGCACACCAGGCTCTTTCTCTGGACCCTGAGTCGGCGCAGGCATATCGGATGCGAGCATGCGCGCAAGGTGGTCTCGGGAACTTCGACGAAGCTGTCGAGTCCTACGGCAGAGCTATCTCGCTTTCACCGGAGGATGCGACGATCTACTGCAGTCGTGGAATGCTCTATCGCGAACATAAGGATTATAAGAATGCAATTGCTGATCTAACTGAAGCGATCAAGCTTGACTCGAAAAATGCCATCTACTACTGTGCCAGGGGATCGGCTCTGGTGAGCGATCACCAGTATGAGAGAGCCATCGCCGATTGCAGTGAGTCGTTGAAACTGAATTCTAGTCGAACTCATCCTCACTTGAGCCGGGGCATAGCGTACTCTCGGCTTGGTAAGTACAGCCTCGCTTTGGAGGATCTCGATGAAGCCATCAGGCAGTATCCCGAGTACGGGGAGGCGTTCTATGAGCGCAGCCTGATCTACAAAGCACTGGGTAAACAAACCGAGTCGCAAGAGGATATGGTTCAAGCGAAGAAATTCGGCTACGAGGCGCCGGAAGTTATGATCTAGTGCGAGGAGTCCACGGAGTGAGAGTCTTGTGAGCGGTCTGGGATTGAGACGGATAGCATTTGCTGCTGCATGTTTTCTACTGTCGACGGTTGGCTGCTTTGCTCAGGAGCAGGCTGGCTACAGTCAGGCGATGGCTCTCTATAAGGCGAAGCGCTATGACCAGGCGGCAAGGCTTTTTGAGCGGGCCTGGCAGGCCGATGACTCGAACCCGAAGGCTGCCTATTTCGCCGGGTACTGTGCTTACCTCTCCGGACGGAGACCGGAGTCGTGCCGCATTCTCTGGCAGCTTGTCGACCGGCATGGAGACAGTCCCGAAGCCGGTGCGGCTCGCAAGATGCTGAGCCAGACCGATCCCGCAGGCGCTTACCGGAAGGCGCGAGGGGCGAGCCCGGTGGTCAGCAAGACCAGCGTTTCTTCGTCAACTGCGCAGTCTTCCGAAACTCCGAAGCAGCTCGTCGATGCTATTGTGACGGTGCACAAGCCGACAGGCAAGTTTCCTGCGGTAACTCCGACTTTCGTAGCAAGTATCAAGGATATGCTGATGGCTCTTCCCGAGTCTGTGCTTCGCACGCTCCGCGACAAGCGCGGCAAGGTCAGCATCAGACCTTCGGTGATCGAGATGGACTATCGGATTCAGAACACGAGACCGCGAGGGTGGACGGACGGAAGTAGCTGGGCAAACAGCCCGGCGCTGACCCAGGGGCGCGAAGTGGTCGTATCTCAGTATCGCCTGGATGACTCCGGGAATCCGATCAACACCGATTCCGAAATCGGCGTCGTCAGGCATGAAGTCGGACACGCTCTCGATTACTGTCTTGGCAGTGTGAGCGAGACCGAGAAGTTCAAGCATGCCTATCTTCTCGATGCGGCAAAGGTTCCGGGGGACCTCCGGGGCAGGCTCGATTACTATCTGCAGAAGAGCGACGCCGGACCTTCCGAGGTCTTCGCCGAGCTTTTCAATGCTCGATTCGGAGGGTATACGGACCGGGGAAGAGCAGGCTCGTCAGCCCTTGTCGACAGCAACTTCCCCCTGTGCAAGAAGATCGTGGATGAATGCCTGGCTAAGATGAAATAGCTCCATCTGTGAGCTCGTGTATGATCGGGATGTAGCTCGGTGGAGCGTATCCCAGAGATGTTCGGAGAAGAGCGAATCTTTGCTCGAATGGATGGCCCGCCTCACCGGAAGCAGCTTGCTGTTCTGGGCTTTCGGGTGGGGCTGAAGGTCTGGATTCTCTTACTCCTGCTGATATCCATTGGTTCTTTGCTTGCCGGGACTTATCCATTCAGCACCGATCAATTCACCATTTTCGTTTTCATATCACTAATTGCTTTGTTCCTGGTGGAGTCTCCGGAATCGGCTCCTATTTACGCGTATCTACTTATCTCGATAGGCCGGTGTTACGCCCTGGCGCTCTGGCTATCGGACATAGCGCTCCGGTTCTATCCGAACGAACCATTCAGCCTCCTCACGAAAGGGGCTTCTTGCCTGGGACTGGAGAGGTACGAGGAAGCCGAGTCGTTTTCTACGCTATCGATTGAGGCAATTCCAGAGATCTCTGAAAACTATTTCTATAGAGGCTTTGCAAGATTTTTTCAGGGGAAATACGAGCTAGCGGAGCAGGATTTTTTGCGGGGTCGCGATCTGGAGGCTGGCAATTCTCGTCGAAGGCTTGCCACTAATCTTCGTATGCAGTGCTGCAGAAAGATGGAAGACCATGAGGCGAGAATGCTGGCTCTGAATAGCGCTGAAGCTGATGTTCCAGCCAATTCGAATGATGAGTGGGGTGACTAGAACGTCTTCATTGGATGAACGCGAAGCTTTGAGTAACCCACTCTGCGGGTACATTACCCTACATCGAGGCTCAAGATTTAGCATGTCGTTTTGGAAGGTTCACGATGTATGAGGTTGCGGCCGGGATTGTCTGGTTCCTGGCTCGGGTCGCTCTTGTAATAGTTTTCTTCGGAACACCGATCGTCGGATTCTGGTTGGCTTCGTCCCTGGCTGCTTTTCAGGGGGGACCGTCATGGTTGGCCTGGACAGCCGGAGCATTTCTATTTCCGATTATTCCTGGACTCTGGGAGCTGCATGCCTGGGCGTACAAGCGGGAGGAGAGCAAGCCTACGCTCACGACCCTGGACCGGCTCGGCTTGCGGACCTTCGTGGTCGGTCTCGTATTCGTGACCGCCCTTCTCTGCCGCTACCCGCAGCTTGCCTTTGTCTCGCTATCCACTCGCGGAGACTGGATGCTGGATAAGGCCAGGGGACCGGAGGTGGAGAAGGCACGAGAGTTTCTCTTCGCGGCTGCCGGTGGTCTGGAGTGGCTTTATCATGCGAGCCGAAGCAACCCCTACAAAGATTTGATCGACAAAGAGGCGCAAAAGCAAGCGGCGGAAGCGGCGAAGCAGTGCCAACAAGACCTGGCTGAGCAACGCGAGCAACAAAATGAGAATCTGAGCGGAAGCTCTGAAACAGGGGAGGACTCAGATCAGCAGGACTCGGGTAGGGAAATTGCAGAGAAGAACGAACAGGATCGGGAGAAGAAGAGAGGACAGAAGGAGGACGAGCGCTTCTTTCGCCCGGACCGGATAGCCAGGAAAGACGACAAGGGCGAGAACAAGAAGACCGAGAGCGGAGATGCCGATAAGGAAAGCAAGCAGGTTGCTGAGCATCGCTCGGAGGAGGGCGCCGGCGAACAGAGTCGCGCCTGGCCCTGGAGGGGAGCGAAGTTGCATCCGGCAGTGGCTTCGATGCCCGCCTCGGTGGAGACAAGCATCAAATCCGTGGCACGTTATCTTGTCGAAAAGGAAAAGGATCCGGTTCTGCGTGTCAAAGCTGCTCACGACTACGTTGCTGACCGAGTCGCGTACGATTATGTTTCATACTTCGCCGGCAAATACCCGCCCCAGGACGCCAGGACCGTGTTCAAAACGAGAAAGAGTGTATGTGCCGGCTATGCCAATCTTCTATCTGCTCTGGGGAAGGCGATGAAGCAGGAGATAGTGGTGGTTGTTGGTGATTGTCGTTCCGATCCCGGCGAAAGACTCACGGGTAGCGGTCACGCCTGGAATGCAGCACGAATAGAAGGGCGCTGGTACCTTATCGACGCGACCTGGGATTCCGGCACGGTAAGCCGGGAGGATGGCTTCACCAAGAATTACCGAACAGACTATCTCTTAACTCCTCCGGTGGTCATGGTCATGGACCATTACCCCGACAATCCGACCTGGCAACTTTTGCCCCAGGCTCTCTCCCAGGGTGAGTTTTTGCGACAGCCGATGCTCAGACCTTGCTTCTATTCAGCCGGTTTGAAGCTTGTCCAGCCCAATAGAGCTCGGAACGAGACCGGTGACAAGGCAGTGGCGGTGGTGAAAAATCCGAAGAAGCAGTGGCTCATGGTTGGTCTCGAGCAGAACGGAAAAGCCGTTGGTTATTCCAGCCAGCCTTCCAATAGCGAGACCGTCGAACTCAAGCGCCGATTGCCGGACAAGGGGACTTACCGAATGAATATGTTCGTCAATGAGACACAGCCATTCGGGCAATATGAATTCGTCGGAGCGCTCGACTATGTCAACCGCTAGGCATGCTCTGCCTGCCTGCATTGACCTGCCTGCGAAAATTAAATCGTTTAGTCATACACTTGTTGGCTTGGCAACATAAATAATTCATTGTGCCGGGAAGCGCCAGAGCTGGCACTATATATAATGGCAATATTTACATTTTGCTAGAGGTGACTTATGAAGTCCGGAGAAGCCGTTCGATCCGGTGAGATCTTGGCGGCTATACAAACACAAACAAGAATCACTCTTTTCCTTGTGACAATAGTGCTCGCTATGCTCGGTTTTCTGCTGATGAATTCAGCCGAGAGCGCCGGTAAAGCGCCGGCGCCTCGAGTCACGGATACTTCGCCGGGCCGACAGGTTCCGACACCACTCCCGCCGCCTTATGGAGACAAGGCCGAAACAAAACCGGAAACGAAGCCCGAAACGAAACCGGAAAGAATTCCGGAGTCGAATCCTGAGCCGGAGCCGATTAAAACGGAGATTCCAGGCAAGGGGAAACGAGTTTGCGAGTGGCCGGGTGGAGCGCTCTGGCTGTTCAAGACCGGCGTTTGGAATGGCTATATCGACATCCGCTCAGATGGGCGTTATTACACCCATTGGGGCTGGGGTCACTGGGCTGCTCAAAAGGATGGCTCTATCGTCTTCAGCAACGACTACGACGGCTTCAGGCATACTTTGCGCTTCAAGAACGACAAACTCATGGTCGGCGAGCGTAGTGATGGAGTCTGGGAAAAAATGGAGATTCTCCTGGACTATGCCAGCTTGCCCCAGCCGAATCGACGCTAGGCAATTCACCTTGAGTAATTCCGCGGGATTACTCGGAATCCATGTCGATGGGAGGGCGGTCGTCTATCTTGTGGTAGTGGCCGCCCAGGGTGACGCCGGCGCCACAGAATGCTTCGTCTGTTCCTGATATGACAGCGTCCTGACCGTGGAAGTCGACTTTGATGTACTGTAGACTGTCTGGTTTGCTGTCGGGGGTTTTGTAGACTATTCGGTGGTCGATCAGAGGTACGGTACCACTGGTGCCACCAGTACGTCCGCCCAGGGTGGCGAAGACATTGAATTCGACTTGTTCATCAGGCAAAGACCTTACTTTCAATATCCCGGTGGTAAAGCGGGTTGGTTCGCGCTCGTAAGTGCCGGTGATATTCGAGATGTTCAGATTCTTCTTCGGGCTGGTTGCTTTGAAGGAAACCACTGGTCTGGGGTTGGGCTTTTCGTATTTGACCTGACCGTTCTCGGATGAAAGAAACTGTTGGACCGGCGCGGGGAGTTTTTTGCCGGCGCCATAGATATGCCAGGTGTCGTCCTCCAGAAAGCCCAGGCAGGCATGACCAGTCTTGTAGTTGAAATCAAAAAATGCAGTGTAGCCGGCACCGCCGATCATAGTGAAGGGAGCGAAGAGGTCGTTGCCGGTTTTCTCCAGATCATTGCTGGCATAGGCCCAGTCTCGGAAATGCTCGATGTCGTTGCCGGCGACCGCTCTCATCCGACGGCAGATTCGCGGGTCGTCGAGGAGTTTCCACACGTTTTTCTCATTTGCCCACTTCTCAAATCCGGATGAATTGCCGGACTTGCCGTGGGCTGCGCCAGCGGCGCGACTTGTGGCTGGGCTAGTCGCTCGATGAGCGGCAAATGTCGGTTCGCCCGCGGTAGCATATGCGGTGACAATTGCAATGGAGGCGGCGATCAAGCCAGGGAGTCGCTTAGTGCTCATTCTTCGATTTCCGCGTGGGTTTCGAAGTCCATTACGACTTGGTCCGTCAAATTAGAGGGAGAGCCTCATATAGATCAGCCGGCATCTTATTTAAAGCCCTGGAAGGTGTCGGGTTCCGACGTGGTGGAATAGTTTCTTCCGTCTCGTCTGACCGAGGCGAACCTGCCGCTGTCGATGTGAACGTCTGTTCCGTTCGGAAAGTGGATGATCGAGCGATTGGCGCTGGTGGACATCTTGATTCCGCCTGTGAAAGTCGTAGTGTTCACCTCAGGCATAATGCCATCCGGCGGAGAGCTTTTGCCTTTTACGGAAAGGCGATTTTCATTCGAATCGAATAGAGCAAGTCTTCCCTCATTGTCCAGAGTGATTGTCTCTCCTGATTCCAGCCTGAGAATCTCGCCCTGGCAGTGTCTCGATAGGACGTCACCGTCGCCCAGCATTTGAATCTCGTCGGGATATTTGCAGCCTTTCGAAAAGTGCTCAGGGGCTTGAGCAGAGCGTCTTTCATTGAATTCAGACCAGCCTTGCAGAGACGTTAGTTGTCTGTGGTCGGAAAGTTCGGTCTGATGTTGCATTGGAATTTCGAATCTTTCGGTCATTGGTGGCGCTCCTTTCACAAAAACAGCGAGGTCAATTCACGCTTGGTGAGCCCCAATCTATCTTCGAGCTGTAACCCATGTGTAACGGAGCTACAGGAAAGATTTCCCAGTGAATCTTAAGAGTTGCTTTTGAAGAGTGGCTGCTATCTGTCGTTGATTAGTGGCAGAGAGGCGAACATTCGCTGGATAAACTCCGGATTGGTGCGCCCGGAGGTATTGGCGAAGTCTGTGTTGGCCTCTCTCATCACGTCCTGTACCTTCAAGGAGGCTTGCGTCGCAACATCGGCAGTTGCTTGATCGACCTTTTCGCCGGGAAGAACGACATGTGCCACAGTTCCCATGGGATTGTCTTGAGTCTTCAGTCGATTGTCGCGGAGCGTGGCAATGGTCACCTTGTCATTTTCGGTACCCAGAGAGAAATCTCGCGACCCGGTGGCTATATTCATCGCGTT
>JAGQHH010000214.1 GCA_020431945.1 Cyanobacteria bacterium HKST-UBA02
TGACATTCCAGTGGAAATTGTGCGTTTTCAGATAAAGCGTGTATGAATCGGCGAGAAGGCGAGAAAGCCCGCTTGCGATTGCTTCTCTCTGCTTGGCATCGATGCCGATATTGGGTTGGGTGGAGATTGACATCCGGAGACCTCCTTGAGGGGGTCTCGATTATATAGCACGAGGTCATTAAAGAGTGTCAGGGAGCAGTCCTGTCATGCTCTTCGATTCTCTCGCTTTCTTTCGGCTCTTGTTTGTTCTGCCCGACCGAGCAGCTCCTGGACATTCAGGTAGATATCCCCATCTTCGGCAGGATCCATATCTGCAATGCGAAGTATCCCGCTATGAATGCCAGGATCAAGAAAAGGTCAGCCATCAGTCTCTTGCTCATCGAGTTGGATTGTGCCGGTCAGCGGTAGGTCTTGGCGTTACGCTCCGCCTTATCCATTATATCCTTGCACTTCTTCTCCGTCTCTTTGTTGATCTCTTCTTCCCTTTTCTTCATTTCTTCAGGGTCGGAATATCGGAACGACTCGCTTGCATCAGCTTTGGCTTCGTCGAGTCGCTTTTTGGCGTCTGCCTTGACCTTGTCGCATTCTTTCTTGGCTTTCTCCATGATCTCGGCGCGCTTCTTGGAGGAGGCGGACTTGGCGGTATCCTCTTCGATAGAGCTATCGGAAGAGCTCTTGCTGTCTTTATCGTCGTCGTCATCGCTCTCAGCGGCTTTCACCGGGGGCGGTGCCTTTGTCGGTCTGGTCTTCGTGGCGACATCGTCGACACGGCTGATACCTGCATCACAGTGCCTGATCACGGCAGGATCTCTCGAGACCCGTTTGCAGAGCTGATATTGATACTTGGCGTCCGGCAGTCTACCGAGGGCGTAAAGCGTATGACCGAGGTAGAAATGACCCTGCCAGTTATTGGCATTTTCCTGGACTGCCTTTTCCAGAAGGGGCTTGGCTTTGGTATAGTCTTTCGCTTTGTAGGCCGCCATGCCGTCATCCAGGCTGGAGGCCTGGCAGGGAGCTGCGGCACCGAGACCGAACAGCAGAGCAGCAACTAGAAGACCGGTCTTAGGAAAGCGCGTCATATTTTTGTACCTCTTATTGCCGTACAGGTAGGCGTCATGAGGCCGCTCATTATAGCAATGAGCCGAAATTTTTACCGGGGGGCTGATATCTTGGACGCCGGATCTCAGAGCGGTTTCGGCTGAGTCGCGCCAATTTCCTTGTTGATGGGCATTTTGCGGCTGGACACCTTTTTGACCATGGCGTCGATGTCGTCCATCAGGGCGAAGGCGCCTTTGCCGGGCTTGAACTCGAGCTCGCCGTTGATCTGCTCGAGGCGCTCGCCCAGGTGTTTGTGTGGGAAGGTCCGGCCGAACAGGCGGAACTCGCACCAGCCGACTTTAATCTGATCCTTGGCAGTGGCCGGAGGCGGAAAAGGTTGTCTGACCTGGGGGTCTTCGACCGTATCGGGAATCTCGTTCTCGCCCGGCTCATAGTCTTCTTCTTTGGACTGCACTTCTGAGCGGGGGCGCATTCGCACACCGCCGAAGCCGAAACCGCCTGCCGGAGTAGCCATAGATGAGAGTCCGGCAAGAACATTGCCCAGGGTATTGACGATCATGGGCACTTTCGAAGGCTTTTCGCCTTCTTCGTACTCGCTGTCGGTCTGGGCATCGGTATGCTGACCGACCAGGGGTTTGTGGGTCTTACGTTCGGCTATCTTTTCCAGGGCATCGGTGCGGTCACCCAGGTCGCCGGTTTCTGCTTTGCCGAAGACCTTGGTTTCCATTCGGCTCAATCTGGCGTTCAAATCATCGCCGGGGGAGGTTTTGCCTTCGAAGAATTTCTCCAGGGCTCCGATCCGGGGATAGGGGTCGGGTTCTGCCTGGCCGTCAGGAGCGGACTCGGATACGGCAGGTTGAGAGGGTGCCGGCGAGGGCGGAGCTGCTTTGTGCTGCGAGGCTTTCTTTGCCGGAGCGGGCGGGCTATCTATATCATCGCCACCGGCAGCGCTACGGGCAGCATCGTCCAGGCGCTTGAGCCGGGCTGCCGGATCTCCCTGGGAGGCTTCTCCGAAAACGAGCTGCTCAAGTCTGCTCAGACGTTTGTCCTGAGAATCTTTGTCATAGCTGTGCCCGAGAAATCTTCTCTCGAGCGGCGCAATTTCCTCACTCAGAGCTTCACCACCGGCGGTGGCAGGAGCGCAACTTGCCCCGAAGGCAAGAGTGATGGTCAGTACAGAGCTGTTGAGCAGGCGCATAGCCCGGCAAATATAGCATGACAAGCCCCCGGGGGATCATGACCGGCGGCTCATGTGCCGGCCCATGACCGCGACGGAGGGGCAAAAGCCTGACTGGTTTTGCCGGATCGCTATATGAGCTTTAGCTAAAGGAGTGAACTACATTAACTTCGTGATATAAGAGACCAATGTTCTCGAAATCATCCCTCTGGTTCCTGATACTCGCCGGCTCCCTGGCTGTCATTGCGCTTCCTCGCGCCTTTGCCGGCGACAGCCAGAGCACTTCCACCCGGGTGGAGAATATACTGAAAGGTCAGGCAGATTGCTGGAACCGGGGAGATCTCGAAGGTTTCATGCGGGGTTATCTAGATTCCCCCGAGACCACTTATATCTCCGGAGGCACCGAGGTCAGAGGCTACCAGGCTCTTGCTCGTCGATATCAAGAACGCTACGGCAACGACCGGTCCACCATGGGCAAGCTCGAATTCCAGGACCTCGAGGTACAAGTCCTCTCGGACAAGAGTGCTCTGTGCACGGGCTCCTGGCATCTGACCCGCTCCGGTCAGCCCGATGTCGAGGGAATGTTCAGTCTAGTCCTGGTGAAACGAACCGGAGATTGGAAGATCATCCACGATCACACGTCGGTCAAAGAGAGGAAGAGTGGTGAGTGAAGCACCGGAAGCGGTTGCACGTCGAATCGCGGCGTTCATGGCCGAGCACGATCGAGTCTGCGCGGATCTCGGCATGCAAGTCGAGTCAGTATCGCCGGGCAATGCGGTAATCAGCCTCGTGATCGGAAGCGATATGGTCAACGCCCTGGGCATCTGTCATGGTGGCATAACATTCTCACTTGCCGATACCGCATTTGCTATCGCCTGCAATTCCCGAAACAAGAAGACAGTGGCACTTACCTGCACGATCAATTACATCAAGCAAGCCGTCCCGGGCGATCGCCTGCGAGCCACCGCCAGAGAAGTCACCCTCACCGGCAGGACCGGAATCTATGACATCGAAGTGGTGAAAAACGACAGCGAGACAATCGCCCAGTTCCGCGGCACATCCTATGCCCTGGGCGGCGACGTCCTGGAGATATAGAAACCCACACTTGCCGAACTGTCTGAGGGACCCGGTGGATGCTGTCTCCCGGGACTAGCATAGAAGTGTCCGTGTTTGCTCCGGTGAATCCCATGAAACGACTTAGTTCTAAATTCTTCCCCGATCTCTGGTTCGCCTGGATCGTCTCGAGCCTCGGGGCGGCTTTGATTCTGCCGGTATTTGCCTGCGGCTTCCTTCTCAGCCCCGAATTCGCCCTGTCTTTTCTTCACGGTCATCTTGTTTCATTTCTACTCGGCGCGATCCTGGCGATCTCCAGTCTCGCCTTTCATTTGAAAGCCCTGGGAGGCAAGCTCTATCTTGCCTGTACCGCCGCCGTGCTTTTTCTCTTCGCCTTGCTTCGCTTCTCGGGACCGGGCGCTGAATTTTTCGAAGTAGTAGTCCTGGCGCTCTCGGTGAGTTTGATCCTCCCCACCGGTGCCAGTCTTCTCCGTGCCGGCTGGAGTCTCAGAAAGATCAGTTTCTAGTTCCTTCCCCAGGCTCGTTTCAGATATATAGCATGCCTTTGGTTTTCGAAGACGACCTGGACGAATATGCTGTTCTTCAGTCCCGAGGGTAGTTCCACAGGCGAGGCGTGCTTCACCGATTCGAGAATCCGGTCGTCGAAGGTTGCCGATTCGCTCTTCGATACGAAGAAGACATCCTCGAGCACCCCGTTGCGGAGCATTGAAAGTTGAATGACGGTTTTCTGGGACCCCTGCTCACTCCAGGGATTGGATTCTCTAAGCCGGCGCTGCAGTGCTTCGAGATAAGGAGCAAGAACTGGTTCATTGGCACCGTAGCTACTTCTGCGTGACCTGGCTGAGCTTGCCGAAAACTTGAATTCGATATCCACCGGCGCTTGAGCAACGGCTGGCAAAGCGTGAAATCGGGAGGCGTTTTTAACCGCCTTCAGTGAAGCTCTGTCGAGAGCCGGATTCCCGGAGGACTTTACTAGCCTGAGGTCGCTCATGTCGCCATTTCTGTGCAAACGAAATCGGACCGTTGTGCTCAGCGACCGGTTGCAGCCTGGCGAAACGAATTTTTCTCGAATCCTCTTTTCAAGGTTCCACAAATAGCGTCCCCCGCAGATGTCGGGAGTGAGGCTGCAAGAGCAGTCATCTTTCGGTTCGTAACTGAAATCGATACTCCAGTCTTTGTGATTTCCGGCCGATGCCGGAAGAGCAGCACAGATCATCAGTAGAAAGCATAGTATTCGCGGATACATTGTTTTCACGATACATTGGAACAGGCTGAATTGGTCTCGGGTTTTCCCTGTGCTCTTTATCCCGGTCTTCAACAGCCGGATCTTTAATGCCATAATCCAGTGATGG
>JAGQHH010000215.1 GCA_020431945.1 Cyanobacteria bacterium HKST-UBA02
CATCGGGACGGCGGAGGCTCTGCTTGACGCGGACCACCACGGCCTGCACCACATCCGATTTCTTCACCGGCATATTGGGCAGGGCTTCTTTGACGACGCCGACGATGGTGTCACCCACCGAGGCGAAAGTCTTGTTGCCGCCCAGGACCCGGATGCACTGGAGCTTTCTAGCTCCGGTGTTGTCCGCGACGTTGAGCCTCGTTTCTTGCTGAATCATGACTCAGACTCCTTGGGTATCCGTGCCCTCGGCACGCTGGGTGATCTCGATAACGGTCCAGGTCTTGTCTTTGGACAGCGGTCGGCACTCTTGAATGCGTACGCTGTCGCCAATCTGGCACGTGTTCTCGGCATCATGAGCTTTGAACTTTTTGGTCTTGACGATTTGCTTTTCGTATTTCGGGTGCGGGTTGCGGCTCTCTACCGCCACCACGGCAGTCTTGTCCATCTTATTGGACACGACGACTCCGACTAGTTCCTTCTTGGGCATTTTCTGGACCTCTAGTTTTGACGATCTTTCTCAGCTTCTACGGTAAGGAGGCGGGAAAGCGTTCTGCGGGTGGTGGCCAGTTTGGCCGGGCTCTCGAGCTTACGGAGGGTGTGCTGGAAGCGCAGACCAACGAGCTCTTTTCTGGTCTCGGCGATGCGTGCTTTCAGCTCATCGGCGGACAACTCTCTCATTTCCTGAACTTTCATCGCATTAACCTCCTGGGTGCCGTTTGACTATGCGGCATTTGATGGGAAGCTTCTGGGCGGCAAGCGAAAGGGCTTGATGGGCGTCTTTCTCGGAGACTCCGGCCATCTCGAAGATGACCCGACCGGTCTTGATAACGGCTACCCAGAATTCGGGGTTGCCTTTACCGGATCCCATACGGACCTCGGCAGGTTTCTTCGACACGGCTTTATCCGGGAAAGCGCGGATCCACAGCTGACCGCCACGCTTGACGCTTCTGGTCATGGCTTTACGAGCGGCTTCGATCTGTCTGGAGGTGATCCATGCCGGCTCAAGCACTTGCAGACCGTATTCGCCGAACTGCACGGAGACGCCGCGGGTCTCGGTGCCGCACATACGGCCACGGTGATGCTTGCGATACTTGGTTCGCTTGGGCATTAACATTTCAACTAACCTGCCTTCCTGGTTCTACGACCGGGTTTGAGGGGTCCTCTTTCGGGGCGCTCGTGCCCGCGATCTGTCTGCGACTTGATGTTGGGGGGCGACCATTGGCCGCGCTCCAGCTCGCCGCGGAAGATCCAAACTTTGATTCCGATGAGACCCATAACGGTATGGGCTTCGGAGGTGCCGTAGTCGATATCGGCGCGCAGGGTCTGCAGAGGAATACGTCCTTCTTTGGACCATTCGGTACGAGCGATTTCAGCACCGCCCAGGCGACCTGCCACCATGATCTTGACGCCTACGGCGCCGGCACGCATGCAACGCTGGATGGCTTGTTTCATGGCCCGACGGAAAGCGACGCGCTTCTCGAGCTGCTGGGCGATGGAATCGGCCACCAGCTTGGATTCGAGATCGACTCTGTTGATCTCGAGGATATTGATCTTGATATCGAGACCCTGACGGTTGAGCATGGAGCGGATCTTGAGGGTGAGGTGCTCGATGCCCTGACCGCCTTTGCCGACCACCACTCCCGGACGGGCGGTGTAGATATCGATGAGGATCTGCTCGGCTTTTCTGGAGATCTCCACTTTGGAGACGCCGGCGCCTTGAAGCTCTTTAGTCAGGAAGACACGCAGACGGTGATCTTCCTCGATGAGAGGAGCGACGTCTTTTTTCTGGACGAACCAGTTTGCCATCCAGCCTTTGTGGATGCCGACTCTGAAACCGGTGGGATGTACTTTCTGACCCAAGATATTGCTCCTTCTAATTAAACGTCCGAGAGAACGACAGTGATATGGCTGGTGCGCTTCAGGATGGGCGTAGCCCGGCCTCTCGCTCTGGCTCTGAATCTGGGGGGCAGGGTGGGACCCTGATCCACAAAAGCCTGGGTGACCTTCAGGTCCTGGGCTTCTCTGACAGAGATAGGATTCTTCTCGGAATTGACCAGGTTGTACATGGCCGAGTTGAGAACTTTCCATACTTCCTTGCTGGCGGCATAGGGCATGAATTTCAGCAACTCGCTGGCTTCGCCGGCGGATTTGCCGCGAATCTCATCGACTACACGGCGCACTTTGCGTGGCGACATTCTGATCCATTTGGCCTGTGCTTTGCTTTGCATCACTAACCCCTCTTAGCAGTCTTGTCGCCGCCCGCGTGACCTTTGAAGAGTCTCGTGGGTGCGAACTCACCGAGTCTGTGACCGATCATCTGCTCGGTCACGTAGATCGGAACGTGCTTGCGACCGTTGTAGATAGCAATCGTGTGGCCGATCATATCCGGCACGATCATGGAGGCTCGCGACCAGCTCTTGATCACGCGCTTCTCACTTTTTCTGTTCATCTCTTCCACCTTTTTGGTGAGGGATGGATGAACGTAAGGACCCTTTTTAAGCGATCGAGACACGGCAGACCTCCCTACTTCGTTCTCTTCTTAACGATGAAACGGTCCGAGGGCCGGCGACCACGACGGGTCTTGTAGCCCATGGCCGGTTTACCCCACGGAGTCTGAGGCTTGCCGCCGATTGGCGCCTTGCCTTCACCACCACCGTGCGGGTG
>JAGQHH010000216.1 GCA_020431945.1 Cyanobacteria bacterium HKST-UBA02
TGTCACTCCCGTGAATAATTGCGGGTTCGATAAAATACGATAGGAGATAGTAAAAATCGAATAAAAAGCGAGCCGCTATCTTCTGCTGAGCTCGAAGTCCATATTACTGAACTTCCTTTTCAGTAGTTCGTGCTTGGCGCACTTGCAATCGAGGCCAATCCCCATCTGCTGGTCATATCCATCGATCGAGCCAAAAACGCAGTCTCTGTCCTGCTGACTCCTCATCTGCTCCAGTTCCTGATACCTTGTGCAATAAGCTCCTATGTCGATTCCTCGAATCTCGAGCTTGAGGAGGCGGTCGACGATTCTCTTTCTCACTTCCTGAAAGGAACCGTCATAGACTCGCAGTCTCTCCGCCTTGAATTGCTGGGAGCGTGCGGGCGGGTTCTCCACCGATACCCCCCGTGTGGGATCGAGGAGAGAATCGAGGGTGAGAAGTTCCGAGCCTATCTGGTATTCGTTCTGGGTTCCTACCAGTCCTTCGATTCTTCTCAGTACGGCTTCAGGAAGAGTTGTTTCTTTTCCCTCGAGTTTCATAGCTTGTATCTTCAAGCTTGCGGAAGCTCTATGGTTGTAGTGTATGCCTTTCTTTACCTTGATAGGCTGGTTATTCGTCCTGCTTGTAGCTTCGCTGTTGCCGGCGGCTACACTGAGGCCTGAGAGCATTTGCTCGTCGTCTATTATGCCCTTGCTGAAAGAGTCGATCAATCCGCGTGGGACATTGACATATCGGTAGCTTTTCAAATCCTTCGGGTCGTAGAAAATTGCTTGCACGTAAGAAATCGTCGAAAACTCCTCCAATACCTCCTTTGCTATGAGAATCGCAGTTACCTTCAGATCACGCTCCGTTGACTGTTTTTTAGATGGAAAAGTGGCTACTGTTACTGTTTTGTTCCGGACGGAGGCGGTGGCTTTTCCCTCGACCACGCCTTTCTCTTTCAAGAGTTGTGCGATCTCGCCTGAAGTCGGAGGAAGTTTGGATGCCAGGGCGGGAGCTATGGTATTGCATATGGTGAATAGCAGGAGAAAGCAGCTTGAGCGAATTGTCATATGGGTCCATCACATCTCTGGAGCTTATTTCTATTCTAGCTCTGTCGAGGAGCCTCTGGTATTTGGAAATGCTCGCGAGCTTCGCTAGCTGCCAAGCTGAGATTTTGCCGGTTCTTGACAATGGTTCTTGTCAGGAGGCGCGTGTCCGTGCCTGTACAGACCATCAGGCTCGGTCCAGCCGATCCTCTTTGCAAGTCTTGTAATTTTGACTATCTCCTGAATAAGTCTATTCGAGAAGAAAATCTCAGAATCAACAGCTTGTTATGTCCTGACGTTTTTCTCTAAGTTCTGACGTCTTTTCATATGCCTGTTTCTCTTAGAGCTTTCTGAACTCAAAACCCCAAGACAACCACATTCAGTAGTCTCCCGATGATATTTCGACAGACACGTTCTGCCGGGATTGCTACTGCCTGTGGTGCGGACTGCGACAGAGCGTCGGGTCCCGGTTCGGTGCGGCTCCAGGCATTCAAACAATAAAACAAGGAGTACCTCTATGGCACACCGCGTTATACCGCCGGATGATCCCAAGTTTCCGGCCATTCGTAAGCAGGTGCTTATCAACTGGCTCAAGACCCTGACGGGCTATCTCGGCATGGGTCTGCTCATTTTTCTCGCCCTCTGGGCGTTTGATTTCACTTACCGGTTCCAGCTCGGTTTCGGCCTCGTCTGGTTCATCCTGCCGGTGGTGATGTGGTGGTTCTCGGCAAAGGTCGCGCTGATGATGACCAAGTCCAAGCCCGCCGACCCCAACAACCCCCAGCATGCGCGGCTGATCAAGATCGTCGACCGCGTCTGGGCTGAAAGCGGCTTGAAGTTCAAGCCACCGGTCTATGTTTCGGAGAATCCCCTTCCGAACGCCTTCGCCACCGGACCGATCCACCGCAAGGCTGTGGTCGCCGCTACCGAAGGTCTCTTCCTGACCGGCATGAACGACGACGAGATCGCTGCCGTGTTCGCCCACGAGCTCGGTCACGTGAAGAACTACGATGTCGGTTTCAACTCATTCCTCTCGATCCTGTCCATGATCTTCTTCATGATCACGGACGCGGGCGTGCGGATGGTGATGGGCAGCATCAGTATCTTCAAGCGCATCCTCGGCATGAACCCCAAGAATCGCGGCTTCTTCACCGGTATTCTCGAGTGGGTGATCATGATGGTCATCTTCCGGATCACCGGGATGCTCACCCGCATCGTGCAGATGTTCGTGGTGCGCTCGCGTGAGTCCGGGGCCGATGCCACCGGCGCCCTGATTCTTGGTAAGCCCTGCGACCTGGCTACCGCTCTCCAGAAGCTGGTGGCCTATGTCGAGAAGAATCGTCCCAAGGGGCGCGATCGGGAGCTCTATCGGGCTATCCGTCCGATGATGACCATCGACCCGCTCTTCGACTCCATGGTCGAGGACAAGCCCGCCAACCTCTGGCAGCGCCTGGTGCGTTTCTGGAAGTATTTGCAGCTGACCCACCCGCCGGTGCCCGAGCGTGTCGCCATGCTCGAGCGCATGAACGGCGGCTCCTGCCCGGCACCGCAGTTCGCGGGCACGGGTGAGGATGAGGACCACTCGGCTCCTGATCACGTTTGCAGCTGCGGTGGTGGTCACCATCACAGCCACTGAGCTTCATCTCTAACAAGAACAGGAGCATAATCATGAAAATGAGCATCCTAAGGTGGGCTATGCTGCCCGCCCTCGTGCTTGTTCTCGGTCTTGCTGGCTGCAAGCCTGGCGATGATGACGGGAAGGGGAACAATCCTCCTCCCGCGCCTCCGGCCCAGGTCTACGACATCAAGGTCGAGTCCCGTCCGGACACGACTCCGGAGTTCCAGCGCATTCACTACTACCTGCCCGACAGCGGCAGGGAGGTGAAGATGGAGATCCAGTACCGGGATGGCCGTACCGAGCAGTACATGTATCGGCAGGACGGCACTCTCGAAGAGCTGGTGGAGCTGCATATCTATTCGCAGAAGGTGCAGTCTCGCACGAAGTTCGCTGCTGACGGCAAGACCAAGCTCGAGTCCACGAGCTGGCGCATCGGCGGCGAGCTCGATTCGAGCACCGTCTATAATGCCGACGGCAGCTCGCGCACCGTCACCTACAAGGTGGACGGCAAGCGTATCCACAGCGAGACACTTACCGACAGCAGCGGCGCTCAGAAGATCACGGTCTACCGCTCCGACGGCAAGACCCTCTGGGCGAAGATCGACCGTCCTTCCCAGTACACCGCCCGGGTCGAGTACTACGACGACGCCGGCAAGCTGACCCAGATTCGGGAGCTGAGCTCCTCGAAGATGGTGGTCACCGTCGTCGACGATACCGGCAAGGTGGTGATGAAGCAGGAATGGAGCGGCTACTGGTCCTCCTGGTCCGGTCCCAGCTACAACAACCTGCAGAACACCGAGCAGTACGAGTCGGACGGCATCACCGTCAAGCGCCGTATCGAGTTCGAGTATTACTACTCTCGCCCCCGGGTGGTCTATGACTACAAGGACGGCGCCAGGGTCAAGGAATACAGCTTCAACTACGACGGCAGCGTCAAGTCGGAGAAGACTCTCAAGGACGACGGCACCTGGGACAAACAGGATTATTCGAACGGTCAGAAGCAGCTCGATCCGCCCCTCACCGACGCTGATCGCAACGCTCCGTCCTATCAGGATCCCCTGGTGGACAACCCCAGCAATCGTCTCTGAGCGGCGTTTTGTGCACAGGGAAGACATGTTGTCTTCCCTGTGCCTTTCCTGCAAGCAAAACAAACCAATAAATTTGCGTTCCTACTAACCGGAAACCAACAATGAATAACCGCAAGTCAGTCCGGCCGGCTCTCCTGGTCGGATTTGTTCTACTCGTCGCTTACTGCGCAGCTGCGTGGCTGGCGCCGGGCACGTTCTTTCCCTTCGGCAGCAATCGCATGCATGTCCTGCCGGATCACACTCCGGCCCTCGTGCATGACAGCAAGCTGGTGAAGCATGCTGATGCCGATGCCCGGATTCGTTTTGTGGTGGCACTGAAGCTTCGTGATGAAGCGGACCTCGATGCTCTCCTCGATGAGCAGTCGGACCCGGCGTCTCCGCACTACCGGCAGTATCTCACCGCCGATCAGTTCCGGGAGCGCTTCTCGCCCCGAACAGATGACGTGGATCGCGTCGTCGCTTATCTCACGGGATATGGCATGAACATCCTGGGCGTTTCGGAAAACTACACGCTCATTCATGTCGAAGCTTCGGTCAGCCAGATCGAGCAGGCATTCTCGGTGCAGATGAACCGTTATTCAACCAAAGGCGCTGACGGACGGCTCGTCGAGTACCTCGGCAATGCCAGCGACCCCAGCGTTCCTGTGGCTCTGGAGAACACGGTGCAGGCGATCATCGGTCTCAACACCTATATCGAGTTCGAGAGCCGAGTTCGCCACCCCAGAGGTCCGGTCAATCCCGGCTCGAAGGTGACCCCCCGGGGCATGACGCCTCAGGATGTCGCCAGGGTCTACGACTACCCGAACACCAATAACGATCGGGCTACGGCACCGCTCAGCGGAGCCGGACGCACCATCGCTATCGCCACGGCACATGTCTATGACAAAAACGACATCGACACGTTCTGGCAACAGTTCGGGATCGTTCGCACCGGCAAGCTGACCAATGTCTATATCGGCGGCGTTAGCACCACCGTCAACGATGAGACAACTCTCGACCTGGAGGCGGCAAGCTCCCAGGCTCCGGGGGCGGACATCATCATGTACATGGCGGTGGACCCGAAGTTCGCCAACTTCACCCTCGCTTTCAACAAGATCGTCACCGACGACAAGGCTGATGTCATGTCGATCAGCTGGGGACTGTGCGAAGACTTCACCGGCTCCCGCCAGATGAAGGCCGAGCACAACATCTTCAAGCAAGCCGCAGCTCAAGGCATGGCCGTCTTCGCCGCTAGTGGCGACGATGGTGCCTACGACTGTCCCATCGAGCCCGAGGTCGACGACAACGGCAAGCCCAAGACACCGCCCCTGGCTGTGGACTATCCGAGCTCCGACCCCTATGTCACCGCAGTCGGTGGCACGACTCTGTTCGACGGTCAGGGCAAGCGCTTCAGCGAATCGGCCTGGCATGGCTCCGGCGGCGGCCTCTCCGGCAAGTGGAAGCGGCCTTCCTGGCAGACCGGTCCCGGTGTGCCGACTGGCAAGTACCGCGCCACTGCCGACGTTGCGCTCAATGCCGATCCGATGACCGGCTATGCCATCTATGTCAGCGGCAAGTGGATCGTCCTGGGGGGAACTTCAGTGGCTGCTCCTGAGTGGGCGGCGCTCTGGACCCTCATCGATGAGGGTGCCGGCAAGCGAGTCGGCATGCCCGATGAGATTCTCTACCGTGCCGGTGCATCGCCCGAATACGGCACGATCTTCTACGACATCACCAGTGGCAATAACGGAGACTACCGTGGTCCCGGCTATAACGCCGGCGCCAACTGGGACCATCCCACAGGCTGGGGTGTGCCTCAGGGTCAGGCTCTCAAGGACTGGGTCGTGAACGATCAGAAGCCGAAGCCCAAGGGTAATTGAGCACCAATTGATTTCGACCGGGGAGGCTCGAGGATTTCGGTCCTCGAGCCTCCTTCTGGTTCTCCACTCCAAGAAGAAGACCAACAACAATGACCTACAAACCACCGCTGATTGGTGTCCGGCTCTTCACCATGGTTCTCCTGATGGGGCTCATGGTCTGGACGGACGCTGATTCGGCAACAACCAGGAGGGAAGACCCTTCATACACAGTCACTGATTCGACAACGACTACCGGTTCCGACACGGAACAGACGCCGATATCCTTACCGCCATTGACGGGCAAGACGATCATGCTCGACCCCGGCCATGGTGGTAACGATGCCGGTGCAATCCGGGACTCCATTCAGGAGAAGGACATCAATCTGGCTGTCGCCCTCAAGCTGAGAGAACAACTCGAAGCAGCAGGCGCCACCGTGATTATGACCAGGGACGCCGATACCACGCTGGCGCTGCGCCGCCGGGTGGAGATGATCGGCGCCTCTAAGCCTGATATCTTCGTGAGCATTCACACCAATGCCTCGCTGTCCTCGAAGGTGGACGGCATAGAGGCGTATTATCACAGCACCGACAGCGAGCCCCTGGCCGATTCTGTCTACCAGTCCCTGGTGGACGGTCTCTCCGAAAAGGGTAACAGAATGTCCCGCAGGGAGCTTGCCGTGGTTCACCACCATCTGGCTCCGGCGGTTCTCATCGAGATCGGCTATCTCTCGAGCAAGAGCAAACGCGATCTGCTCGTCAAAGACGACTACCAGACTCGTGTCGCTGCTGCTGTGACAACCGGCATCGAAGAGTATTTCGACGCGGTCTGATACGACCGGGTCGCCAACAATCAACAAGGTAAACAACATGATCAAATTTCTCGCGCGGGTCCTGGTCAACGGCTTCCTTCTGTCGTTTGTCCTGCCTTCCATGTTCTCGTCCATTGCCTTTCACGGCAGTTTCTGGCCCGAGGGCGTGATCGCCGGCTTCGTCTTCGCCGTCACCGTGGTACTGGTGGAGCTTCTGCTCCTGGGCTTCGGCCTCCTCACCCTGGGATTCGGCTTCTTGCTGCGCTGGCTGCTCTGGTTCCTGGTTCCGGCTCTTCAGCTCTGGGCCATGGCGGAGTGGTTCCCGCAGTATCTCAGCATCGAGTCCTTCTTTCCGTCGGCCTTCCTGGCCGGCCTGGTGCTGCTCCTGGTGAACGCTTTCACCAACAGCACTCCGACCGGTGCCACCAGATCCTGACCTGAGCATCCGAACTAGATGGGAGAGACGACGGGCAACTGCCGTCTCTCCCTTTTCTTTTCAGTTTTTCGTTTTGATTGAAATACTAAATAAGATAGTGAGACTCATGGGTTCCTGAAGGACTTGCGAGGATCCTAGAGATCGTATCTGGTGGTGCCTACTTTTGTTTCGTTGATCTTGGTGGAACTTCCACCCTGTAGATCTTTCAAAGCACGTTTCTGTATTACCCGGCTTGTATCAAGCTCTTTCAGCTCCGGTCTTTTGATCTTCTGGGTTTTCTTGATACTTCTCATCTCCGTGCCCTCCGCTTCCGTCTACTTCGAAGCTACAACGAGTTCGTGAGGAACTTCTGAGGAGGATTATTTGACTCGATAGAAAAACTCGGGAAACTCTATCTGGTTTGCTGGGTAGATAGAAAAACTCGGGAGACTCTATTTGGTTTGCTGGGTAGATAGAAAAACTCGGGAAACTCTATCCGGATTGCAGGGTAGTGAGAAAAACTCGGGAAACTCTATCCGGATTGCAGGGTAGATAGAAAAACTCGGGAAACTCTATCCGGATTGCAGGGTAGGTAGATAGAAAAACTCGGGAAACTCTATCTGGATTTCAGAGAAAAGAGATACCCGAAAAACTCCCTCAAGGCTTGTTGGTGCTAAGTTTTATTCATACTATAAAAGCTAATAATAGCTCTCCGAAATTCAAAGGCCTAGAAAGCGACAGTCGGTTTCCCTCCCGGGAGGGAAACCGACTGTCTTCAAGTTATTCAGCTTTCAGTCTCACTCTCAGTCCTGGCGCTCCAGTCGGGCGTCCAGGCTGGCTGTGAGCTCAGCAAGCTGACCTTCGTCGAGGAGATCGGCGTGGGCCAGATGTCTGAGATGGTCTTTCTGCATGATTGCCAGCTCTCGCTCGGTCTCGTTGATCTCGAAGGCGAGGACATGGGGATGCTCTTCTTTGAGCTTCGCCAGGTCAGCCTCGACGGAGTCGATCTCGAGCTTTATGTTGGCCTTGAGCTTCTCGTGGGTCTCGTGGGAGATCTGGTGGAGACGTCTGAACGAGTCCAGATTTTCGATGGTGGCGAACAGGGTCATTAGCCGGGCCCGGAGAGTCCGGTAGCGGCGCTCCTGCTCATCCACCACGCTGATCTTGAGAGCTTTGACCAGGGGCTCGATGGTTAGTCCCTGGGCGAGCAGCGAGAATAGCACCACCGCGAAGGTCATGTGCAAAATCTCGTTGCGAGCCGGGAAATCCACCGGCAGGCTGAGGGCCAGCGCCATGCTCAGAGCCCCGCGCAAGCCACCCCAGAAGAGGATGAGCTTCCACTGCCAGGGGATCTTGTCCCTGGCCGGGGTGAGCAGGACGACCACGAAGCGGGCGGCGAAAACAGCCGCGATGGCTACGAGGATGAGCTTCCAGTCCGCCAGCAGCTCACCGAGATTGATGGTGGCGCCGATAAGAATGAAGAGGACGGAGTTGACCAGGAAGGCAGCATTCTCCCAGAAGGAGTGCACCGCCAGGCGGGTGGTGGGGCTCATGCCGTAACGTTTGCCGTAGTTGCCCATGATCACGGCTGCCGTGACAGCGGCGATCACCGGCGAGACATGGATTTGCTCGCCGAAAAGAAAGGCTCCGTAGGCCGAGATGACTGTGAAAGTGATCTCGAGGAAGTGGTCGTCGAACAACCTGGTGATCATGGAGAAAACCAGACCGGCTGCGGCTCCCAGAGCCAGACCGCCGAGCACGTTGAAAGCGAAGTTGTGCAGAGTCGTCTCGAATGAGAAGGCAGCGCCTGCAAGAGCCATGGAACTGGCCAGTTTGAAAGCCACGACAGCGGTGCCGTCGTTGAGGAGGCTTTCGCCTTCCATGAGCATGGTCAGACGTTTGGAGACGCCCAGCTTGCGGAACATGCTCACCACCGATACCGGGTCGGTGGCTGAGATCATGGCAGCGAAGACCATGGCGAGGCGGACGTCGAACCCTCCGAAGAAGTAGAGCACCGAGCCGGTGAGGAGTACCGAGGCGACGACACCGGCAGTGGCCATGAGCGTTATGGGCAGCCAGTCCTTCCGGAAGGCAGCTAAATCGATATTCCAGGCGGCCTCGAAGAGGAGTGCCGGCAGGAAGACGATCAAAACGAGGTCCGGAGTCATGGCGGCTTTGAGACCGGTCAGAGAGCTGACCAGCAAACCCGCCACCACCAGGGCCACGGTGTAGGGCACCCGGATGAAGCGGACCACGACTGCCGTGATCGACGCCACCACTACAAGTGCCAGGAACAGGTTGGCCGGCTGAAGCAATTCAGCGTGCATCTTACTCTCCTGTAGAGCTGTCCCCGCTGCCGGACTGGGTCAGGGCGCGGGCGGCTTCCTTCGAGCCGGAGACGATTTCAGCAAGGACGCGGGCGAGGTAAGACTGCATATGGTCTTCCTCGGCTTCTTCCAGCGCCTTCTCGATGATCGGGAAAGCACGCTGGTAGTCGGCGGCGGCCTGTTCGGCGTCGCCGAGTTTGAGGTTGGTTTCGCCGGTATTCGAAAGGCAGATGCCCAGCGCCATATGATTGGCGGGCAGGGACTCCTCCGCGATGCGCAGAGCCTCTTCGAAGTGCCAGAGAACGGTACGCTGATCGTCGTCCAGAAGCGGCAGATGAGCCTCGGCAATGAGCAGGTAGACGCCGGCCTCGCCGGTAATGCCGCCGTTGGCCACGAGCATGGCCCGGGCCGCGGTAAGAAGCGCCTCGGCAACAGGACGGCCTTCGGCGTTGAGAAACTCCTGGGCTTTCTGGCGAAGGCTGTCGGCGAAGCGCCGGTTCGTTGCTTCCGCACTGCAGCAGCAGGAATCGTTCGAATGAGTGTGTTCTGTCATGTCTGGTCCCTTTGCAAGCATGAAATGACAAAAAGTGGAGAAAAGGAGACCGGCACTACCCGTGTGTGGGTAGTGCCGGTCCATAGAAGGAGCGGTGAACTCAGCCGGCTCCTTCGCAGTCTTGTTCTAGCAGCTCACGAGCAGTCCAAACCGGGACTTAGAGAGCCCTGGGCATTCCGCAGTTCGTGCAGGTGGTGCGCCCCTTCGTGTACGGTGCGTCACAATGGGGACACTTCTTGTCGAGGGCGAGCTTGCCGGGTTGCGGGAAGTGCGCCTCGGGAACCGTGGGTTGGCGGAGATGCTGATAGCTGGCGTGCCGGGCCTGGAATTCCGTACATTCCAACAGTGCGAAATCGAAGGTCGCGATGATCCGGTGTGTGAGGTCCGGGTCACGGAAAACGACCTTGAAATGGCGCGGTACGGGATTCTCTTCGGGGTCCGGACGCCGGCTGAAGCGAGCCCAGGACAGGTCGACCTTGGGTTGAGCCGGTGCCTGTTTCAGACATTCGACCAGGCTCCTGAAGCAGGTGCCGGGTGCGAGGTCTTCGACATAAATGGGCTCTTCATCCACCTCGATGGTCATCGTGGTGGGTTTGTCGACGTGAGCTTTGATGGCTGCGTCCTTCTGACACTTGACGCAGGCAAAATGGGTCGTGGACTGAAAAAACGTCTGAGCTGGTTTTCGCTCTCTTCCGAGAACGATCATGCAGTCGATCATAGGAACTCCTCGTCTTAGAAGTTAAAGGTTGCTAGCTAGAAACTGTTCTAACCACCGCCGGATGTGGTGCGATACATACGCGTAACTTCCGCTTCCTGTGCGCCTCGAACCGACCCAACGTCAGACTCATCGAAGACTCGCCTCTTAGTGTCCGGCAGAGATGATGTCGTCCATGGGTTGCGTCTCACCGACCGGAGAACCGGAAGGTGACGTCATCAGTCAGTTATGAGTACGTGAGGGTTTGGGGTCGGGGTCTCGGGTAGAGGAATCGAAAAATTACATCTGCAAAGTAGTCATGAGAAGAGACCCTGATCAATAAACAATACAGATCATGAGTTGAAGAAATAATAAAAGCCTGCGCTAGGTTTTCAGCGGTTTGTCGCTAAACCCTTGAGAACGCTGGGCTATAGTCGGGCCAACCAGCCCGCTATCGTTACTTTGTGACAAAACCGCTTTCTTAGAGAGCGCTTATAACTTCTTTCAGAAGAATATCGAGCCGAAGCGAAGCTGCTTTCGATTCGGCCAGGACTTCTTCGTGGCCACCCATGGCGGTGTTCTCCTCCCAGACATTGGTGATCACCGAGATGGCAGCCCCTTCGGTATTCGTGTCTCTGACGGTGAGCAATTCCGGGACAGTGGACATGCCCACGGCATCGCTCTCCAGTTTGCGGAGCATCTCGATTTCAGCCAGGGTCTCATAGCTGGGCCCGAGAAGAGCAGCATAAACGCCTTTCTTCAGCGGGCGGAAGTCGCTATTCGAGCCAGCCAGAGCTTCACCGGCGTCGATGATCTTCCGGCTGAGCTTGTTGTCTATGGGCGTGTTGGGAGTTTTGAGTGCGGGCAGGAGACCGGTTCTGGCGAGCTCGGGCTGGAGGTGATCCCGGTAGCCTGTGAGCACCATCAGGTCGCCGATGCGAAAGGACTTGTTGAGACCGCCGGCGGCGTTGGTCAGGATGAGATGAGGGATTCCCCAGTCGGAAACGAGCCTGGCAGGCAGGGTGACGGTATCCCAGTCGTGACCCTCGTAGAGATGGAAACGTCCCCGGAAGACTGCC
>JAGQHH010000217.1 GCA_020431945.1 Cyanobacteria bacterium HKST-UBA02
AATAACGAAATTGGCGTGATTCAGCCGGTCTCCGAGATAGCAGAAGTCCTTTCCGGATCCGACGTCTTTCTTCATTGTGATGCCAGTCAGGCTCTGGGCAAGATCGAGCTCGAATTGAAAAGCGCCGGGGTGGACCTTGCCAGCTTCTCTGCTCATAAGGCCTATGGTCCTCAGGGTGTGGGCGCTCTCTATGCAGGGGCGCGGGCAAGGTCGGTTCTTTCCGCTATCGATTTCGGCGGCGGCCAGGAGAAGGGGCTGCGTCCGGGCACGGTGCCAGTAGCTCTCTGTGCCGGATTCGGCACGGCCTGCGAGCTTGCCGTCGAAGGGCTCTCGGAGGAGCGTTCGCGTCTTTCGAGCTTGCGCGAAATCTTTCTGTCGAGGATCGCCAGGCTGAATCCGCTCTTGCACGGACACAGCGATCCTGCCTGGAATGTTCCTGGAATCTTGAGTGTGAGATTTGCCGGTATCGATTCGGAGACTCTCTTGATGGCATTGCCGATGGTGGCAATGAGCACGGGCTCTGCTTGCAGCAGCTCATCGGTCGATGATCGAAGCGAGCAACTCTCTCACGTGATCGAGGCGGTGTCAGGTTCGCCGGAAGCATCCAGGGAAACGGTGAGGCTGTCTTTCGGGCGATTCACCTCGATGTCCGAGGTCGAGCTGGCTGCAGAGGCATTTGTTAGAGCGGTGGAAGAGATCCGCGAGATTCAGGGCGAGGTTCGAGGCTAGAGTAATATGGGAGATCTGATATGAAGGTGGCTTTCGTTGGCAAGGGCGGTTCCGGAAAGAGCACATTGAGCGCTCTGTTCATCAAGCATCTGGAGCGACAGGCCAGAGCCGATGTCCTCGCCATCGATGCCGACATCAATATGAACCTTTCCGGGCTCCTCGGAGTCGAACCGGATCAGGCGGCTCTGCTCTCCCGACCCGAGGTCGCTCAGGCGGTGAGAGCTCATCTGAAAGGCGATAACGATCGTATCGGAGAGGCGGGTAAATTCCTGCCCACCACCCCTCCCGGGCTCGGCTCCAGGCTGGTTCTGGGTGCTGACGATGAGTTTCTTTCTACGTATATGACAGAGGTTTCGAAAGAGCCCCTGATCAATCTATTGACGGTGGGCACCTACGAAGCGGGCGGTATAGGCGAGACGTGTTATCACTCGCATCTGTTCGTGGCCGAGAATATTCTCTCTCATACAGTCTGTGACGAAGACTTTCATGTGGTATGCGATATGGTGGCAGGCACGGATGCTTTCGCGTATTCTATGCACCTGCAGTTCGATGCGATCTTCCTCATCTGCGAGCCCAGCCCCGAGTCGGTGGAAGTCTGCCGGCTCTACCGCCAGCTCGCCGGCGAGGCAGGTATCGCCGATCTCATTCATCTTGTCGGCAACAAGATCGAGGATCAGGGTGATCTCGACTACATCAATCGCTGTGTCGGGCAAGAGCCGGTGGCCTGGCTTCCCAAGCTGTCTTCGTTGAAACGTGCTCGCCAGGACGGCCGACCCGTCTGTCTCGATCTGCTCGATGATAATGCCCTGTCAGTACTCGGCGATCTGGAGCGACGCGCTCTCGCGCCTGCTCTTGTCGATGCGGACCGTCTCTCCATGCTTCACGATCTGCATATGCGCTTGAATGGCAAGCAATGGGTGCAGTCCGCCTATGGCGATGTATCCGGACAGATCGATAGAGAATTCGTCTTCCCATCTCGAAAGGAGCTGGCTCTAGTATGAATATGACTAAAAGCGAGCAATGCCTGGCCGACGATCTGCTTTCCGAAAACAAGATCGACCGGGGCCGACCAAGGGTGGCGCCTGCCATGCACCCTTCCATCAGAGCCTTCCTTGCCGAGAAGGATCTCGTCTTCTCTTTGATCGATGGTCTGGGCTCGCCGCTCAATGTGATTTTCCCCGAGCATATCGAAGAGACCATCGCCCGTTTTCAAAAGGTCTATGACGATCGTCAACTGCAGGGAAGAATCTTTTATACGAGCAAGCCCAATAAGTCGCTGGCTTTGAAGAAACACGCGGCGCTCACCAGGGTAGGTCTCGATGTCTCATCCCATGGCGAGCTTATGCGGGCTCTGGCAGCCGGCTTCGACCCTTCCCGAATCGAGGCTACCGGCCCGAAGAACCTCGACTATTTGAGCCTGGCTGCCTTGCAGGGTATTCTCATCAATGTCGACAACTTTACCGAGCTCAAACAGCTCATAGCCATGAAAAGCTGCCTGCCGCAGGGACGGAAAATCCGGATCCTCGTCAGGCTGGACGGCTTCGATCCCGGGCCCGTAAAGTTCACTGCTCAGGACAGTGCCTTCGCCATCCGGGTGAGTGACGCTCCCGCGTTGATCGACCTGCTTCTCGAGCACCGGGATCTGCTGGATTTCCACGGATTCTCATTTCACTTCAATGCCGGCGATTATATCCGCCGGCCCTCGGCAATCGAGACCTGTCTGAAGCTCACTTTCGAGTGTATCGAACGTGGTCTTTCACCCGGGGCCATCGATATCGGCGGAGGCTACCGGATTCGCTATGCTGCTTCGCAAGATCAGTGGAACGCTTTTATCGAAGAGCTCAAATCATCGGTCCTCGGCAATCGTCCATCGCTCTCCTGGAACGATTCAGGTCTGGGCTTCCGGAAAGAAGAAGGGCTTCTCAAAGGTGCTCCCAACTTCATGGAGCACTATCATGCCAATGACGGGCATGAAGATTTCGCCTCGGTGATCGATGCTCCGCTCAGCGGCTTCGACGGCTACTCGGCGGCCCGGATCATCTCCGAGAATCTCATGGACCTCTATATCGAGCCCGGCAGAGCCCTGCTCGATCAGTGCGGCATATCCCTCGCCCGGGTCAACCTGGTCAAGCCCTCGATTCTCGGTGAGACCCTGGTTTCCCTCGATATGAATCGTACCAATCTGAATTCCACCCAGCTCAAGCTGATGACCGATCCGGTGGTGATTCATCGACGCGAGGGCGGTACCGAATGTGGTGAGGGTGTTATGTATGTGGGCAATCTCTGTCTTACCCATGACATGATTCAGTACCACAAGACCTTTCCCTCCCGGGTTCCCGAGCCCGGCGATGTCGTGGCATTCATCAATACTGCTGCTTATCAGATGGACTTCGCCGAAACAGCGGTCCTCGAGCAGAGAGTCGCCGAGAAAGTAGCGGTGATTCTCAAAGACGGGCGCTTCCGGTGGTTCGCCGATTCGCTCTACAATCCCGTTTCAATCAAGATGGAAGGCTAGAAGGCATGAAATACAAGCGCATCACAGACATGATCGGCAATACTCCCGTGCTCGAGATTCCATCATCCGTTCATGGTCTCGAGAATATCGATCTCTATGCCAAGCTCGAAATGATGAATCCCTTCGGCTCGGTGAAGGACCGCATTGCCTGGGGGCTGGTCCAGGACGACATCGAGGGCATACAGGAGCGTGGCCAGACGATTTACGAGAATAGCAGCGGCAACACCGCCAAAGCGCTCCAGGTGATCGCCTCGATGTATGGGGTGAAGACCAAGCTGATCACCTATCTGGCCAAAGTGGACGGGGTCAAAGACATCGTTCGTATGCTCGGCGCCGAGATCGAAGAGGTGCTGGGAGGCAGCGAGTGCTTCGATCCCAATGATCCAAATGACCCGCAATATCTCATCGCCAAAATGGTCAAGGAAGATCCGGACAAAGCTTATTTCCCATCTCAGTTCACCAATCCCAAGAATCCTGATGTGCATTATCAAACGACCGGCAAGGAGATTGCCGATGATCTGGGAAGGGTCGACTATTTCTTCGGCGGTCTGGGCACCAGCGGCTCCACCCTGGGCGCCGCCCGGCGTCTCAAAGACGAGACCAGCCCGGATCTGGTGACGGTGGGAATATGTGCCAGCAAGAACGACTTCATTCCCGGCATACGCAGTCTCGATCAGATGTGGGAGTCGGGACTTTTCGAGAAAGAGAACTATGCCGACTTCGTCTATGTGGACTCCGGCGAAGCCGTGGACGCGATGATGGAGCTGGTTCGCAAAGTCGGCATTCTCTGCGGTCCGACAAGCGGAGCCAGTTACCTCGGCAGTATCCGCTATCTCAAGGAGATCGATGCCGGGCTCACCGAGAGGAAAACAGCGGTCTTCATCGTCTGCGACCGGGTCGAGTGGTATGTGGATTATATTCGGCAGAGACGACCTGAGCTCTTCGGTCAGACCCGCAAGCCCGGCTCGCTTCGCGCCTTCGCCCTGGAGCCGGAAGGGGGCGGTTCGGTAGTGAAAGTCGAGAACGTCGATGGTTTCATCGCCGAGCACGATCCGCTCATTATCGATGTGCGGGGTAATCTTGCCTATAAAATGACCACCATACCCGGTGCTATAAATATTCCCTGGGAGCTTTTCGAGACTATGATCGATGCCGCCGATCCTTTTCCAAGAGACCGGACTATCCTGCTTGTCTGCCCGGTGGGCGAAAAGACCACCCGCTATGCAGCCTACCTGCAGTCGCGCAATTACAGGGCTTACAGCCTGGAAGGCGGCATTCTCGAATGGCGGAACTCCGGCAAGACCCTGGCAAGAGTCACTGCCTGAGGGGCGCTCGATAACAGGATGTCACTCGACGAATGAGGCAGGTGCCTGAGGCGAATCTATCGGCGTTCTTTTTTGCGGCCTATGTGCTTCAAGGCTTCGCCTGCGCGCAGTTCGGTGTTGTCGGACAACCAACCCAGTACTTCTTGCTGGAGGGACTGTCTCTCAATGCCGGCGAAATTTCCCTGATCATGTCGATCATGATGATCCCCTGGATCGTCAAACCTGTTTATGGCGTGATATCGGATGCGATACCGTTTCTGGGCTACCGGCGAAAGAGCTATCTTGTCCTCGGTAGCTTCGTAGGGTCCTGCGCATTTCTTGTAATGGCCCAGTTCTGCTCGCTTGTGCCCGTTCTCGGCAGTCTGGTCATCGCCGCCACATGTATGGCCGTTTCCACGGCTCTCATGGTCGGACTGGCAGTCGAGCGAGGCCGCAGCGATGGCAGAACGCGAAGTTATTTTCGAATTCAGGAACTCGGATACTACCTGACCAATATCTTTGTGGTGACAGGCGCAGGCTATCTCTGTCATATCGCCAGTCCGGAGAAGGCATTACAAGTTGCGGCGATGATCGCCTCTTCCTGTGCCCTGGCCCTTTCGGTGCTGACCTTTTTCTGGTTGAGGGAGCCAAGGCTTGCTGCCGGAGCCGATAGCGAATCGATCAGGTCGAGACTGAAAGGCATCGCCCTCTCGATGAATTCCGGTAAAGTAGGATATATCATCCTTCTGACCTGTCTCTGGAACTTCACCATGGCGTACGGTCCCGCTCTTTATTATCATGAGTCGAGGACCCTCTTTTTCACGCAGTCCCTGATCGGTCAGCTATCAGCCTGGATGGCTGCAGGCATGATTTTCGGCGCGATTGTCTTTGGAAGAGTGACAAAGGGACTCTCCCTTCGAAGGCAGTGCATACTCACAGCTTCGCTACTTCTCTCCAGCATTCTGGCTTATGGCTTTTTGAGCACGCCTCTGTCGGCGGTCATGCTGGAGGTCTTTCATGGATTCGCGAACATGTTCGCTGTTCTCACTATCTATGGTCTGGCCTCTGATGCCTGCCCGGAAGGAGTGGAGGCTTCGATGATGTCGGTTACAGTCGCTGTTTTGAATCTTGCTTCTTGCAGCGCTATGTTTTTGGGTGGTCAGCTCTTCACCCACCTGCTCGGCAACGATTATGGCGCTCTCGTGCTTTTCGCATCGATTCCTCCGGCTCTGTCCCTGCTTCTGGTCTGTCAGAGGCAAGAAAAAGTTTTCCCAGACTCTATCAAATCGTCTGGTGATGTCTTTAAAGGAATAATTTCCGGTCGTTTTTGAGCTTCTTTTGGAAGAATACTACGTAGTATAACAGATGAGCGATTTGGAGTTTAAAACAAGAAGGAATGGGGTGTCCAGCAAGGCAATGCTTAACTGGACACCCCAAGGTCAAACTACTCGCCGGCGGTTTCGGCGATGATTCCTTCGAACCTCGCTACCCGGGCATGGGCTCGCGAGTGCT
>JAGQHH010000218.1 GCA_020431945.1 Cyanobacteria bacterium HKST-UBA02
TAGCTTTCACGTCGCACCCTCACACCTCCCTCACAATCAAATAGTTAGATAGAAATATCAAGCCAGCGAGGGTCGGACCATGAACCAGAAGATCCAGAAAAAAGGCAGCAGAAAGCAAAGAATGCAGCCAAAGGCGAAAGAAGCGATGCAATTTGCCGACTTAATAAGAGTAGTGGTTCTGCAGGACGAAGAAATGAGTGAGGTGGAAGGCGGATTCAAGCCAGCTAAACAAACACTCGTGGATTTCCCTGGTACCGTGAATCCAACCACCTACCGTGCTTAGGATGAAAGCCAATCGGAGTCGCCTGGATACGCCCCCTCCTGACAACAAACCATTCGCCCGGCTGATACAGTTAGGGGTGCCGCCCGGGTAAAATGCCCTGGAGAATCGCTTTATAAATGACCCAGCAGCGGGAGGGTGACACCAGCGTGAAGATTCTATTTTCCATTGACGGCTCCACTTGCTCCAGCCAGGCTATCGAGACGGCTCTCTCGATGAAATGTCCCATGGGAACCGAAATGCGGGTGGTGACCGTGGTGAGCGCCTTCGAGCCCTTCCCGGCAGTGGAAGACGCCGTGGATCGCGAAATGGTAGCCGCCACCAATCTCGTGGACAATGCCGTCAAGAGGCTTGCCGAGACCCATCCCAATGTCGAGGTCTCCGGTCAGGTTCTCGAGGGCTATGTAGTGGAGCAGATCATCGATTACAGCGAGGGCTGGCCCGCCGACCTGATCATGGTGGGCTCTCACGGACGCCGGGGCATCACCGAATTCGTCCTGGGCAGCGTCTCCCGCTCGATCCTCAATCTTGCCCGCTGCGCGGTGAGAGTCGTGAGAAAAGGTGAGAAGAAGCATGACGGAGAAGGGCTCAATGTCCTCATTGCCTTAGAAGAATCCGAGCATACCCGGCATATGATCGATCATGTCCTGCGTCTTCCCTGGCCGGCCGGATCGCGCTTCCGCTGCCTGAATGTCCTGCAATCGGTAGATGAGAGCGTCCTCTTCGACCCGGATATCGAATTCGCCAAGACCGCTGCTCGACATTTCGACGGTATGGTGAGCAGTCGCAAAGAATGGCTCCAGGAGACGGCTAATAAGATAAACGAGACTTTCTCCGCCGAGGTTGCCGAGACCGAGGTCCTTATCGGGGATCCTCGAAAGATGATCATCCAGGCCGCCGGCGACTGGCCCGCCGACATTATTATGCTCGGCTCGCACTGCCGTCAGGGGATCGACCGGCTCGTCCTTGGCAGCGTCTCGGAAGCCGTCGCCACCCATGCCCCCTGCTCTGTGGAAGTGACCAAGGTCCCTGCTTTCCGGAGCAAGAAACTGGCTGTGCACGCCTGATTACTTGAGGCTTCTCGAGATGAGCTTTCTCAGCTCATCCAGAATAATCATCACCGGAATGAAGATCAGGGCGAAAAGCCACATATCGGGCGCTATTGGCGTGGTGCCGAATACCCGGGAAAGAGGCGGCAGATACATGACTGCAAGAAGAACCAGGATTTCAGCCCCGATGGCGGCGAAGACCAGGGGATTGGCAAAGAACCGCCCGGTAAAGATAGATCGCCTTACGGTGCGGCAACAGAGCACCGCACCGATCTGACCCATGACTATGCCAACAAAAGTCATCGTGGTGGCAGTCTGATAGGACGCGGCAGCGGGCGCCGCAAAACCTGTGAGATGAAAGAAACAGAGCAGTCCTGCCAGCCCCTCGATGACACCGTACCAGAGAAGCGCCTTGCTCAGGAGCATCCGGTCCAGAAGCGGTCTCGATTTGTCCCGGGGCGGATTGCTCATGACGTCGGGCTCGGCCGGCTCGGCGCCAAGAGCGAGAGCCGGCAGCATATCGGTACCGAGATCCACCGCCAGGACCTGCATTACAGTGAGGGGCAGTGGAATGGCACCGCGGGAGAGGAAAGAAACTATAAAAGGAATAGCCTCCGCCATATTGCTGGTGAAGACGTAAGTGGCGAATCTGCGGATGTTGGCGTAAACACTCCTGCCGAGCTCAACCGCCGTCACTATCGAAGCGAAATTGTCATCTAGCAGGATGATATCGGCAGCTTCCTTGGCCACATCGGTGCCGGCGATCCCCATGGCGATCCCGATATCGGATTTCCGCAGAGCCGGTGCATCATTGACACCATCACCGGTGACTGCCACTATATGGTCCAGAGACTGGAGCACTGAAACTATTCGGAGTTTCTGCTCCGGCAGCACTCGGGCGAAAACAACAGGCTCGCCGAGCACCGCTCCGAGCTCTCGATCATCCATAGCATCGAGTTCGGCGCCGGTGACTACCCTGCCGGAGCCGGTCAAGATCTCCACACGTCTGGCGATACTCTCGGCGGTGAGCCCGTAGTCGCCGGTGATCATGACGACCTTGATACCGGCGCTGTGGCATTGCCTGACCGCCTCCAGTACACCCCCATGAGGAGGGTCGAACATAGCCGCCAGCCCGCAGAATGTCAGATCGTGCTCCAGGGTGCCGGGACTGAGATGGTCGAGCTCGACGGGCACCTGCCGCTCTGCCAGGGCAAGGACACGCAGTCCCTGGGAAGCGAGCCGATCGTTTGCTTCCAGAATCTTCTCTCGCCAGGCCGGACTCATCGCCACCGACTCACCATTCAGACAGATCTTCGTAGATCTGTCCAGTACCCGGGTTGGTGCCCCCTTGAGATAGAGGACGCGTTTGCCCTTGATATCATATACAGTGCTCATCCTCTGCCGGTGCGAGTCGAAAGCCAGCTCGCAAATCCTGTGTCCGAGAACATCGGGACTGTCGACACTTACACCGGCTTTCCTGGCCAGAACAATCAGGGCGCCTTCTGTGGGATCACCGTCGATGCTCCAGTCTCTGTCCGTCTCTTTGTGCGGCGGCAGAAGTCTGGCATTATTGCAATGGCAGGCCGACACCAGGGCACGCGTAAGAGAAGTCCTGTCAGGGTCCTGGCAATCTGCCTCTATGGATCCTTCCGGATTGTAGTCCGAGCCCGAGATGCTATATTCGGCATCGGCGGTCCAGACCTTCAAGACGGTCATCTTGTTCTGAGTAATGGTGCCGGTCTTGTCCGAGCAGATGACCGTGGTACACCCCAGGGTCTCCACCGCCGAGAGCTTCTTCACCAGCGCATTCCGGGCTGCCATTGCTTGAACGCATAGTGCCAGCGAGAGTGTGACCGTCGGCAGCATGCCTTCCGGCACGAATGCTACCACCATACCCATGGCGAAAATGAAACTCGCCTCCAGATGATGCCCCCCTCCAAGGATAGAGGAGAGAACGAAAAAGAATGCACCGATTCCTACAGCCAGGACGCTGACGGTTCTGGTTACGCGTTTCATCTCCTTTTGCAGGGGGCTCGGCTCGTCGACGATGCTCTGGGTGAGCTCTGCGATCTTGCCGAAGCGCGTAGCCGCTCCGGTGGCGACGACCACCGCCTGGCCTCGACCCGATACGATATTGGTCCCGGCGAAGATGAGATTGCTGTCCCTGTGTCTCTCGTCCGGGCGGTGCTCCGATGCCGATTTCCTGATCGGTCTGGATTCCCCGGTCAGGGTAGACTCATCTACGGAAAGCGAAAATGAACCTGTGACCCGAGCATCCGCCGAGATATGATCCCCATCATTTAGAATCATCAGATCACCGGGAACGAGCTCCTCTGCAGGGACAATCACCTCGATACCATCTCTGAGTACATGAGCCTTCTGCGGCAGAAGCCGGAGCAGTGCCTCGGTGGCTTTCTCCGCTTTGTATTCCTGGAAGAAGCTGAAACTGCCATTGATGACATTGACCAGGAACACAGCCACACCGAGCTCCGGCATACCGGCAATAAATGCCAGGACGCCTGACACCCAGAGCAGAACCGCCATCAAATGGGTGAAGTTGGCGGCAAAGGCTCTCATCAAAGAAGCCTTCTTCTGCCTGGCAATGGTGTTGGGACCGTATTGCAGGAGCCTCTGCCGGGCTTCGGCAGCTGGCAGACCGGAGGGTCCGGGGTCAGGAATAATCGCCTCAATATCCGCCGACATTTGAGAAGCTCCCGGCTTGAAGCAGAGCTTCATTTATCCCACAGGGCGAGGATCCGGGCATCAATCTCAATGACGATTGACACCCTTGAGAATGTCAGGAGAAGCTTCCAGGGCCCCGAGAAACGGGATTCTGGGAGGACTGGATAGAATGACGCAGCCATTTATCTCGATTGCTGCCGGACCGGCTCCCTGGAGATCCTGAATCTTACCGTCGAAATAGAGCCTGGCGGGAAACCTATCACCGTGGGGATAGCCACGGCAGGTCTCGGCAAGAACAGCATCGGACCAGAACAGGCGCTCGGGAAAATCGACCTTCCTGATATCGGCGAAAGTAAACTCCTTGATAGTGCTGAACTCGCATAGATAGCCGTCATGCGGCTCGGACTGGAGCGCTCGATGGACCCGACCTCGCCATTGCCACCAGTTTTTGAGATTGATGGCGCAAGCCAGGCAGAAAAACAGGAACAACATCGCCACCGCCACCAGGACATCGCCCACGACCTCGGAGGCAATCGGAATCGAATTGAAGAAGTTGTAGACGGCCACTGCCAGAAGAGCCAGAAGCGGTGCCGAGCAGATCACCAGAAGAGTCGAGTTGATCAGGATATAGGTGCCGGCCATGGTGCTGGCATAGGCCAGCGCCTTCGGTCTACTCAAGCTAGCTATCTCCTGGCTCATTCACGGTTTATACCCGCTGTCTCGAAAATCTTCTCGACCAACACGTACCGCTTCACACCTCGATCACAAGGCTTGGACAATTATTATTGCGCATTGAAGAATTCAGGCTGTAATTGCCTTGCAATCATAACCATATCATCGCTAGCATACGCGGACATAGACATGGCGCCCCAAACTGAACGAGAAACAGCCTGGAGGTATGATGGCTAACCTGGTCCGATTGAGAGTCCTGGCGGAGCACTTCGAAGAAAGCGGCGACTATGAGATGGCAGAGATAATCGTTCGCAAGATCCTTGCCCTGAGCCAGACTGATGGCAATACAGAAGAAATAATCTCAGCCCTGCACAACCTCGCTCTTCTGCTCGAGGCACAGGGGAAAAGCGACGAGGCCATGGAAAATGCGCGATTGGCCATGAGACTGGCGAGTTTAAATGCCGATCTCCATTCCCACTGGTATGACGAGCTGATCGACCTCCTGGTCCAGCTCAATGCCATGAGAGCCGCCTGAGTATATTTGAGCTAGAATAATGTCGACATACAGAGGAGGAGACCATGGCCCTCACTTATTCGACCATGCTCGAGCTGGGAACCGGAGCACCGGACTTCAACCTGCAGGATGTGACATCGGGCAAATCTTTCAGCCTCGCTGACTTCTCAGGAAAGAAGGGGCTCCTGGTGATGTTCATCTGCAAGCACTGCCCATATGTCAAGCACATCGAAAGAGAACTCGTGCAGCTCGGCAAAGACTACCAGGACAAGGATCTGGCGATTGTCGGAATCTCGAGCAATGATGCGGACAAGTATCCTGACGATTCCCCGGAAAGCCTCAAGCAATTCGCCCGGGATGCCGGTATAGTCTATCCGATTCTCTTCGACGGCACTCAGGAAGTGGCCAGGTCCTATACCGCCGCTTGCACCCCGGACTTCTTTCTTTTCGATTCGAATCGGGCCCTGGTTTACAGAGGACAACTCGACAGCAGCCGTCCGGGCAACGATGCCATCAACGATGGTGCCGACTTGAGAGCCGCCATCGAAGCGCTTCTGAACGGCAGAGAAGTCAGCAAGGACCAGAAACCCAGCGCCGGCTGCAATATCAAATGGAGATAAAATGGAGATAAATGTATTCAGACGCTCGACCCGGTCTCTGATGGCAGCTCTTTTGCTGTCGGCTCTCCTGATCACGAGCTGGCCGGCACTCTGCCAGGGTATCTATCCCGGTCCCGAAAAAATCAAAGCGACCGTCGAAGATGCCATTAGCAACACGAAAGAATTCGTGGATGAGAAGAAGGGCTTCAAAATCACTTACCCGGCAAGCTGGCAATTCGACAGAATCGAGGAAGGACCGCTCTCCATGCGCTTCAAGATTTTCAACGGTCTGGTCAGCGGCAGGGTAGCGGTGGACGATCTTCCAGAAGAGATGAGTCTGGAGCAATATTGCCAGGCAACCCAGCAACAGGTGGAAGCCACCATGAGCGCCAACGGCATGCCGGTGAAGGTGATCGAAGTAACAGACGGCAAATTCGCCAACGCCACCACCCGGAATTATAGCTATAGCTACCCTATATCAGGGACCGACGCCCGAGCAAGGGCGCTGCAGATCCTGGCAGTGAAAGGCAAGCATGGCTATGTCTTCAACTATACAGCCGAAGAAAAACTCTACGACGACTTTCTCGGCGTAATGACCAAAATCGTGGGAACAATAGAGCTTCTCTGATTAGAAATAATAGGGAGTCTTCTTAGCCCAGTCCGATTTCGGGAAGGTCTTGTGCAGATACTGGAAGCAGGCCTTGGAGTAGCCGGTGGTCTTGTCGTCCGTATCACCATATCTGGTGCTCTTCACCACCAGGTGCAGGGCTTCCGGGACTTCCGGATCGCCGCTATTTGTACGGGCGAAAGTCAAGATCTGATTGGCCAGATAGTTGGGAGCCGGGCCCATGCCGAAGAGCCGCTGTTTCTCCGCCTCGGCCTCTTTGATCTGGGCTTCGCTCAGAAAACTCCTGGCCACTCTGAGAGCATCGTCTTTCGAGCCGCTGCTCATCACACCACGGCTGGGCTCGTCAGTTCCCCACCAGTTATCCCGGTAGCTGTCCATCTCTCCGATTTTGCTGTCACGGAGCAGGCCGGCGGTGACGAAAGGTCTGAGACCGGGATTGCGAAGACAGATGAGAAGACCCTCGAACTTCCGTCTGGCGGCGGTCTTCTGGGCACGATAACCGGTCAGGGACTGTTTCAAGCCGGGGATTAGCTTCTCCAGCTCGAGACTGAGTTTGACAGCCTCGGCATCGCGATCGAGAATCAGGGCTCGCACGAAGCAATTCTGCACGAAATCGGCTTTCATCGATGAAGGAAGCGCCGGCGAGGAGGCTATCGAGACCAGCAAGCTGAGGGGCACAGCCCTGTTGAGGACCGCGGCTGTGAGAGGCTCCACCAGGATATCGGTGGGCGGCTTGCTCTCCTCTTTATCCCCGGCGCTTTCGTCTTTCTTCTCATCGGAAAAGAACCAGGACGGGATCTCGAACAGGAGACTGGCATAGTCATAGCCTGCCATGCGTCGGGGAATGAGCGCGACGAAATCATTCAAGCTCTTAGCCATCATGAGCTCGAGATTTTTGTATAGATTGACCGAGGTGGGCGGAAGGCTATCTCTGGAAGCCAGTACCGCCGTCACTTTCGGTCGTGCCTGCTCCGGATGACCGGAGGCGATCAGGAGCCTGCACATATAATACGTCGCTGAAAGATAGCCCGGAGAGCCCGGCTGGAGCCTGGAGGCCGCTTCCACCAGGGCGGTTCGGTCCGGCTCCGCTACCAGGGTCGGATTGTCCGCCGCCAGACTGAGAGCGCAGATCAGCCAGGGAAGCGAATTGTTTTGCTTATATCGGGCGATCACAGCAGGCAGATCTTTCTTGCTGGCTCTTCCGAATTTCACCATCCAGTCGCCCAGGTCATGCTGGGCAATCCACTCGGGAGTCGATCTCTCCTCGGGCTTTTTGTCCTCGTTCTCGAGCTCGATATCCTGATTGTCCCAGATCCAGGTCAGGTCGTTGAGGTCCTGACCGAAACGTCCGGGCTCAGCACCACCGGTGATGCGAGCCGCGATCTTGCCGAAAGCCGTGTCGGGATCGAGCCGGAGATCTATATACGACATCAACCTCTCGGAACACCCTTTGTAAGCGGCAAGGGACTGGTCGGCGACGATTTTATCGAGGCGATCTCGTGCTTCCTTGAGCACTTCTTTCATCTTCTCCTTCGGTCCCAGAGTCCCCTTGCGCACCAGGCAACGTGCGGCCAGGTAAGGAGCGATGGCGGCGTGCGGCGAGTTCTTGTCGGCGGCGATCTTATCGAAAGCAGCCAGAGCCTCATCGAACTTGCGACCGTAAAACAGCGCCGCCGCTATCTGGTAATCGCGCTCGCGACGCAGATCTTCCGGAGCGCCTGCGGCAAGCGGCTCGGGCATTAAAACCTTGCCGTCCACTTTTTTGCCGAAGACCCGGTCCTGGGCCTCGACCCATTCAACCACCTCTTTGCTCTTTGCACCGTATTTGGTGATCAACCCTTTGAGGGTCTCGGCAGCGTTCTCGAAAGAATTGCCGGTATAGTTGATATAGCTGGTCCAGTCTTCAGTTTGCCCCCAGGAATCGATCTCGACTTTGGAATCGACCACTCTGGCGCGCTCGCGATTCCAGACAGGCTTTCCGCCTGTGGGATCGTCGGACCAGAAGAGATCGTTGAGACGCTCTCGCCACAAATTCATGGCACCTTCCTGCTCTTCTCCGGCAAGAGGCTTACCGGTCAGATAGCGATAGGCCACCACCTGGTAGCTGCGAGCGAAGCTGGGCCGCACTACTCCGAGCCTGCCTGCGGCGTAGGCGGAAAGCGGCAGAGATGGGTGCATCTCGAAGTCGAAAACAGCCGACTGGAAAAAGGGTCCGCAGGCGCTCGAAGGCGTGGGAACGGCACTCAGCAGAACCAGGCTGGTGAGTAAACCGGCAACAAGGGTTTTTCCTATTTTCATTTGATCACCTGAGTGAGGACCGGGCAAATTTAGCGTCTATTATTTTAGCGAATTGCCGGGAGGATAAAGATCGCCAGCCTCCAGGAGAGAAGAGATAAACATCGTCCAGACTCTTGAAGTCAAGTGCTTTTCCTCTTTCGATGGCAGCAAGAACATCCGGCTCGTCAACGGACAGACCGATTGCTCTGACATCCTCCAGCCTTCTCCTGCCCTCCAGTTTGCGCAGAATCTCCGCCCGGTGCCTGCCCATACGAAAGATCATCGGTACGGTCTTCGACACGGGCAGACCGGCGGTCCAGCAATCGCCGGTGATCCATGAAGCGAGAGCGGTGATCTCGAGTTTGAGATCGGATTGATTGTCCTGGTCCAGAGCTCCTTTCAAGCGAGTCAGCACATTCCTGTAGAAGTCTCTCTGGGAAAGCGCAGCGTCGAAATCGATCTGCACGGCCTCCACCCGCCGCCCCCTGACCAGGGCGAGGATCTCCTTTACAAGAGGCTCGACCTCCCGGTCCCCGGGAGTGAGACCGGGTGCCGCCTCGATCCGCACCACCGCCGTAACCTTCGTCCCTGACGGCACAGTGAGAGAATTGGTTCGAGGCAGGCTCTTAATTCCCCGGGGACCAAGACGAATGGTTCCGGCCAGATAAGCTATCCGGTAATCGGTCTTCGCCACCCAGGTCATGTCGGCGTTATATTGCCAGACCCAGAGATAGAGGCTGGCGGCGCGGCAGGCTTCGCCCTGGAGAAAGAGGAAGAGAGAAAACAGAATGGCAAGCAGGGTCCTGAGAAGCATGATCTGTTAAGGATACGTCAAAACAGCCAGGGGACAAGCCGCCAGCGGACCTTCTTGCAATAACGATCATAACCTGGCAACTCCTCGAGAAGAAGTCTCTCTTCATCGACAATCCGCCAGACTAAAAGCGGCAGCAGCAATACTGCCAGCAATGCGCATCGCAGTGATCCCAGAGAAAGGGGTAAGCCCAGGGTGAGAATCGAGGCGCCCACATACATAGGATGACGAACCAGGCTATAGAGACCGGAATCGATCACTTTCTGCCCCTCGGCTATCTCCACAGTGGAAGAAGCAAAGCGATTCTCTTTGAAAACCAGGTGAAAAATCACGAAGGCGAGAACAACCATCAAATCCCCGGCCAGACAGACCATCGCCGGAGCCTGATAAGAGCGGAAGCGGTGCTCGATCCCGGAGCCCACCACCATCGTTATAAATGCCAGGATGATGAGGAGCATGACCAGGCGCTGAACCGGTCGTTTTTCCCTGGTCGGACCGGCACGCATCCGGCGCTCGAGAAGCTCCGGGTCCTTAAGAAGATAGAGACTGTGGAAAACGATACAGAGACAATAAACGACAAGAGAGACCCAGCCCTGCCAGTAATCTATGGAGCCAGCCGCAACAAAGATCGGCACTCCATAGACAAAAGGCGTGGCCACCAGCCCGAGGGCTGCCTTGATTTTCATATCGCCTGTGAGCGGAGCTTCCATAGTCCCACGGTAACACGATAATTAATCCTGGGCCCTTCCTCCCGGGGGAACAATCGAAGGGACCCGGACGTTATATGATTCATTGACTCAATTGAAAACGAGGAGCCTGAAGATGAGAAAATCGATGTTCCCCCTCTTGCTTTGCTGTATGGTGGCAGTGTCCCCTGCCCTGGCCCAGGCCGACCCGGCCACGGGTGACGCCCCGGCCGACCCCGGCTCGATGCAGAATCGAATCGAGAGACATATGGGCAAGAAAGAAGGCCGCAAGGGACACAAGAAAGATGGTCATATGAAAGGTCATGGCGGCCGCGCCAACCGTAAGATTTTCATGGCCGGCAAACTGAAATCCCTGACACCGGACCAGAAGACCCAGATAGACGCCCTGGCAAGCGACTTCAAAACCAGAAGCACCCCCCTTCGCCAGCAAATGAGAGACCTGCGCCGCAGCGCCGCCCAGGCGGAGAGCAATGCCGGTGAAGCCGGAACACCGCCCGCCGACAACAAGGCCAATCGCGCTCAAATGAAAGAGATCTCCGGCAACATCAAGAGCATGGGCGACGAGACCTGGACCAAGATGTCTGCTATTCTCACACCGGAGCAGGTCGCCGAGCTCGACTCTATGCCCATGGGTGGGCACAAAAAGGGCAAAGGCGGTCACCACAGAAAACCGAAAGCCGAGCCTCAAGCCGAAAGTCAATAAAAAGTCCCTTTGAGCCAGACCGTAATTGCCGACCGCTACGAGCTGATCTGCGAGATCGGTGCAGGCGCTGTGGGTGTCGTTTATAAGGTCCTGGATCGCAATCTCAAGAAGACCTGCGCGCTCAAGACCATCAAGCGAGAGCCCGACGACAGACAACTCCTGCGCTTCCAGAGCGAGGCCAAAGCAATAAGCGCCCTGCGTCACGGCAATGTCGTAGAGATCCTGGACTTCGGTCTCGATGCTGACAACAAGCCCTTTCTGGTGATGGAGCTCATCGAAGGAGAGAATCTTTTCGATTTGCTCCAGCGCCAGGGTCCTCCGGAAGAAGAAGAGGCAATCGAGATCCTCATCCAGGTCGCCGATGCCATGGACTACACCCACAAGCACGGCATCCTGCACCGGGATCTGAAAGCCTCCAATATCATGCTTGTCGAAAGCAAGGAGGGCGGCTCACCGGAGCTCCGGGTGAAGATTCTGGATTTCGGGCTGGCCAAGGATCTGGGCTCCGAAGATGCCGGGCTCACCAACAAAGGTCAGGCGATCGGCACCGCTGCTTATATGAGCCCGGAGCACGCCCGGGGAGGCAAGCTCGACGAGCGCTCCGACATCTACTCCCTGGGCTGCATTATCTACGAGCTCCTCACCGGCTCGCCGCCTTTTCATGGCGACTCTCCCATGCAGACCATCGAGCAGCAGCTCAATGCCAGGGCACCGGCGCTCAAAAGAGCAGGAACGGATCAGGATTTTTCGCCGGATCTGGAGAAGGTGGTGGCACGGGCTCTCGAGAAAGATCCGGCCAGGCGATTCGCCACCATGGCCGAGGTCCGGGATGCTCTCATCCAGTGCCGCGATGGCAAGCAGATTCGCGAGCCGGACGGCGAGACTACGGAAACCATTCCCCGGCAGCTCAACAGTCGAGTGGTAACCATTTTCATGGTCCTCCTGGGCGTCACCGTATTCGGTGCAGCCTTCATCATGCTGGCGAGATATGGTGCCTCCGATGAAGAGCTCGCCGTGGACAGCATAAGCAGCCCGCCTCCGGACTCGGCTCTTGCCGGCTCATGGTCGCCATTTCCCTGGGAGGACGGGATAAGCTGGCAGAAACGCTTCGAGATCGAGGACCAGGACCTTCGGGAAATCGCCAGGGAGGGGACTAAGAAATATGTGAGCATCTGGGGCGAGGAAGATATCACCCTCAATGGCTTCGCTTATCTAGAACAACTCCAGCCCCTGGGTCTGGCTATGGGAGAGCTTCCTCAGATGGACGCGAGCTGGCTCCAATTCATGAGCCGGAAGATGAAGTCTCTGGAGGTGCTCTATTTCCCGGAAAACGACCAGCTAAATGACGACTTTCTGGTCTATCTGAAAGACCTGCCCCACCTGCGGTTTCTTGCTCTCACCGAATGCTCCATCTCCGATCAGGGGCTTCAGGAGCTCGCGGCGATCAAAACTCTCGATACCCTGAAGATCGATGAGATCAAAGGACTTACCGGCGATGGTCTCAGATTTCTGATACCACTTACCAGTCTCCACCGGCTATGCCTCCAGGAAGTCAGATTGAGCAAGCAAGCTTTTCAGCACCTGGCAGGAATGAATCAGCTGCGGGTCCTCGATCTCGAGGAGACCGGCACCACCGACGAAGATCTAAAGACCATCGCCACTCTGCCTCTCACCCGTCTGGACCTTTCCAAGACGCCCGTAACCGCAACGGGTCTCGCTTATCTGGACGTCATGAAAGACCTCCAGGTGCTCAGGATCTACGATTGCAAGAAGCTGGCGCCTCAGGCGGTGGAGCATTTCAAGAGCACCCATCCGCATTGCAAGATCATCAAGATCAAAAGCCGATCCAGTCACGTCCACTTCCTGCTTCTGCCTGACGAGGATCTGGATCGAGAAAGTATAATTGACCCTGATAAGAATTCTGGATCGAAATAAGACCGAGACGAGCTCAATGGGATCTGCTTGCCCGAAGCTCATTCGATCCGGCTCTAGCGGCTGGTGTTTTGTCCGAGCAGAAAACATCCTGGATCAAGAAGAACTTCTGGGGCGTTATTACCCTGGTGGTAGTAGCCTTGGGCTGCCTGGCGGTGGTCAAGCTTTTCAAGAAGCCCGGACAGATGTCCGTCATCGAGGCCAATGTCATGGACATGTCTTCCATGACTCCACCGCAGGGTGCTCTTCCTGTGGCCATGGAAAAGGCGGCGCGGCAGGTCGTGGAAGGAACCATAATTTACACCGGGACGGTTCAAGCTTATGAGGACGAAGACATCTATCCTCGCATCACAGGCAGAATAGTCAAGATGCCTGTTTATCCCGGAGACCGGGTGAGAAAAGATCAACTTCTTGTCAAGCTCGATAGCAGCGACTCTGAATATGCCGCCAGGCTCGACGAGGCAGAGCACCTTGGCGACTCCAAGATGCACGAAGCCGAAATGGCTCGTCAGGATTTCGAAGAAGCGAAATTCACCATGGAAGCCCGGGAGCAGGGAGAGATCGCCGCCCGCAAAGCCGTGGACGAGGCCCGGGCCGCCTACGATTACTGGGTGCCGGAGATCAAGAGACAGGAAGCCCTGCTCAAAGACGACGTGGTGTCGAAGGAAGAATACGACGCCGAGAAAGCCAAGTTCGAGGGTGCCGCCGCCCGGCTGGAACGGAGCCGTGCCCAGCTCAGTCAAGCCACCAGCCAGAAACTGGCTGCCAAAGCAGCTTTCGACAAAGCCGTCCATCATGTGAGCCACGAGTCGTCAGCATCGCAGGAAGCACGAGCCGCCCAGAAAACAGCCACGATCATCAATCGCTATCGCGAGATCAGAGCTCTCAAGAACGGTGTGGTGACAAAGAGGCTGATCAGCCCCGGGGTGGTGGTGGAACCGGGCATGCTCATTTTGAAAGTCGCTCATATCGACAGGGTGCGGATCCAGGCCGAAGTCTCAGACATGGACATCGACCGTGTCCGCACAGGCGATCCGGTTTATATATCCCGGCATAAAGGCGCCGACGAGATGGTGAAAGCCAGGGTGACATCGATCTTTCCGGCGGCGGACAGCCGCTCGAGAACTTCGGTGGTGGAGGCTCTCATAGACAATATCAGGCAGGAGGAGAGAAGCTCCAGACAGGTGGATAGCGCCGATCAGTACCGCTATCTGCCCGGACAGTACGTGATCATGTCTATCGTCACAGGCAAGACCACCAGCCTGGCTGTGCCCACCGAAGCGATCTTCTACCGGGAAGGCGCGCCCTTCGTATGGGTCGCCGAAGGCGCCGGGGGCGGACCGAAAAAATCGAGACTGGTGGCGGTCAAAACCGGTCTTACCAATAATCGCCTTACAGAAATCCGGGACGGACTGAAAGAAGGCGATCAAGTGATCACCCGTGGCTACGCCGATATGCAACCGGAAATGCAGGTGGTGGCGGTCAAGTGGACCGAAAAAGGAATAGAGCAGCTCCCGAAAGCCGATCAGGTGGCCAGCAACCGCTTGAGCGAAGCCAACAAATGGCGGCTGGATAAAAAAGCAGACCAGTATGCCCTCACCATCGCCCTGACCCCGGTGCCTCCGGCAAGCGGCGGCAACAAGCTCGAGATCACGGTCACCGGTGATGATGGCGCCCCGGTGGATGGTGCCACGATAACCGGAAAGACTTCCATGCCCGGCATGGATATGAAGGGCCCGGATCTGAAAAGCTCCGGTTCCGGCGGGCACTATGTCATGAAAGCCGACTTCTCAGGCGGGCTCTGGAGCATGGATCTCGAGATCAAAGCACCGGGTAGAGATCCCTGCCACCTGACCGTGGAAGCGGAGGTGCCCTGATCGATGGCCGGTCCCGTCCATTCTCAGAGCCGGGGATTCAATATCTCGCGATGGTCCATCGAGCATCCCTACACCATTGCTGCCTTCTATATGGCAATGATCATCCTGGCTTTTATCGCCATCGGCAAATTCATGCCCAAACGCATGATGCCGTATGTGGAGAGCCCCATGGTCGGTATCGTCACCGCTCAGCCCGGGCTCTCGGCAGACGAGATGGAGCTCTATATCAGCAAGCCCATCGAAGAGCGCATGGTAGACATCCGGGGTGTGCGCTATATCCGCTCGACTTCCCAGGAAGGTCTTTCGATAGTCTCTCTCGAGTTTCCCTACGGCAACGACATGCAGCGCACCATCACCGAGGTGCAGGCTCTCATGACCGTTGTACAGGCTGACCTGCCCAGCACCGGCGCCAACCTCAAACCATCCTGGGTGCTTCTTATAGACCCGCTCAATTTACCGGTGATCTCCTACAATCTCACGGCACCGGGATGGGATGCCGTGCGCCTGCGTGAATTCGCCGACAACGAGGTGGTCAACCGGCTCAAGACGGTGGACGATGTCTGGTCGGCTTTCGCCTTCGGCGGCTACAAACGCCAGCTCCAGGTGGTGCTCGATCGCAACAAGCTGGCGGCCTACGGCTACAGCATACTCGACGTCAAAAATGCCCTGGACAGGCAGAACATCGCCAAGCCAGCCGGGCGCCTCACCAGATCGGAAGATGAGACCATCGTCCGTATAGACTCCCTGGCAAGCGATGAAAAACAAGTAGAGAGCTTTCCCATCGGCTCGGTGGATGACAAGGTCATTTATATCCGGGATGTGGGCAAAGTCGTCGATACTTTCTGGGAACGCCGGGCCGCCTACCATTTTCTCGACCACGGCAAGATCAAGAATGGCATCGAAGTGAGTGTCATCCAGGAGCCCTCGGCCAGCTCTCCCTGGGTGATAGCCGGCTGCCAGAAAGTCATTGCTCAACTCGAGAAAGACTACCCTGGCGTCAAGTTCGAGCGCAGCTACGACAACTCGCATTTCGTCGACATACTCATGGACAACATGGTGGAAGAGCTTCTCTCCGCCATCGCCATGACCGGCATCGCCGTTCTGCTTTTCCTGGGCAACTGGCGCGGCACCCTCATCTCCATGATCACCATTCCGATATCTCTCTGCATGGCGGTTCTCTGTCTCATCCCCCTGGGCATGACCCTCAATAGCTCGACCCTCATCGGGCTCCTGCTTTCCATCGGGCGTCTGGTGGACGATTCGATCATCGACATCCATTCCATCGAGCGTCATCTCCGCATGGGCAAAGATCCCAAGACCGCCACCATCGACGGCATCACTGAAGTGCGCCTGGCGGTGGCCGCCAGCACCCTGGTCCTGGTGCTCGCTCTCGCACCGCTTCTCGTGTGCGGCGGCATCGTCCAGCAGATGTTCGTGGGTCTGGTCTGGCCGATCATCTTCGGTCTGCTTTCGTCCTTTCTCGTATCCCTCACTCTCACCGCCGTGCTGGCTGAGAAGTTCCTGAAAGCCAGGGAAGAGAACCCGGATTCAAAATTCCACAGAGCCGTCCTGGCTCCTTTCGACGGATTCCTCGAGAAGATCGAAATCTGGTATGGCAACTGTATAGCCTGGATGCTCGAGCACCGTTTCGTGAACATGGCTAGAATTTTCGCTACAGTGATCATCGGCCTGACTTTCTACAATTTCATCGGCAGCGAGATGATGCCCCTTGCCGATATCGGCCAGGCCTACGCGGTAATGGAGGCGGATCCCGGCACCTCTTTCGAGGAGACCGAAAAGATCGTCACCGGCGTCGAGAAGATCATGGCGAAATATCCGGAGATCGAGCGGGTCTCCACCGAAATAGGCTTCGACCCCGGCGGCACCTATTTCAACGGCTACAACATGCGGGACGCCAACTGGGCGACTTTCATGCTCACCCTCAAAGACAAGGATCGCCGCCAGAAAACCATCTGGGACGTCATCGACGCGGTCCAGGAAGAGTCTTTGAAGACCATCCCGGGCATCAGAAGATTCCAGATCAAAGAGATGGGCTCCGACGTCATGGCCAGCTCCCAGGCACCCATTTCGATCATGGTCACCGGCAAGGACATGAACGTCCTGGATGGGCTATCGAAGCAAGTTGCCGATATCGCCCGCAATACCAGGGGCATGCATCAGGTCTTCACCGACTGGGGTCTCGAGAAGCCCGAGGCAAAAATCGTCGTGGACCGCCGCCGCGCTCAGGAAGTGGGCTTGAGCCCATCCCAGATCGCCGACCAGGCATATTATTCCCTCACCGGCGCCCTCACCGAAGAGTTCTTCCGCCTGCCCAATCAGAGACAGCGCACCATCCTTCTCCGCTATGACGAGCCCCAGAGACGAGACATCGAAGACCTGCTCCTGATGAACGTCACCACCGCCGAAGGCAAGCAGGTGCCACTGAGCACAGTGGCCTCCATCAAGCAAGAGCGCTCACCGAATCTCATAAACCACGACCAGATGAGACGCGCCGTCACGGTCATGGGCTTTTATCGTATGGGCGAGCCTCCATCCATGGACCTGACCATGGACGTGATGATGAAATCCATGGCCAAACTCAACTGGCCCCCCGGCTACGGCATCGAGATGCGCGGGGACATGACCCAGATGATGGACGCTTTCGGCAGGCTCTTTGTCGGTCTGGGACTGGCAGTGCTCTTTATCTTCCTGGTTCTCGTCGCCCAGTTCCGGGGCTTCCTGCAACCGCTTCAGATGATCTTCTCCCTGCCCCTGGAGCTCTCGGGTGTGTTCGCAGCGCTCTTTCTTGCACACCAGACATTCTCGAGCGTATCGATCATGGCGATTATCGTTGTGACCGGTATGGATGTCACCACCGCGATCCTTCTCATAGACCATATCCTCCGTTATCGAAAGGCAGGCATGAGCAGGAACGAAGCGATTATCAAGGCCTGCCCGGAAAGGCTCAGACCGATCCTGATGACCACCACCATCACTATCATAGTCATGGCACCGGTAGCTTTCGCCCCCAAGACCGGCATCGACGCTTACTCGCCCCTGGGCACCGTAGTTGTAGGCGGTCTCATCGTCGGCACAGTGCTCAGCCTCTTCGACATCCCGATCATGCATGCTTATGTGGACGACCTGATCAGGTTCATCGACGCAAAACGCGGCAAGGCGGTTGCTGAAGATGAATAGGATATTCTTTGTAAAGAGGACAATCCTTCCGCTCTTGGCGGCAGCACTGCTGGTGGTGCCCGTCTCCGCCCAGACCGACCCGCCGGAGCTCCGCCCGGCCATCGAGCCCGAGACAAAAAAGACAGATGGCTCGCCGGACGAGCATACCAGCTCATCGGACGTGCTTTCGGGCAATCCCATCAAGCTCAAGGTCAGCAAGGACGATCTCTCCGCGGAGTTGCCGAGCCTCGATCGCCCTCTCAGCCTGGACGACGCCGTCAAGCTCGGGCTCGACAACAATCTCGACTACCTGGCTTCTGAAGAACGCTGGTCCGGCTCGAAATATCTGGCCCGGGCGGCTCTTGCCCGATTCGGACCCCAGGCCTCCCTGAGCGTTTTCTATTCCACCTCTTCTATAAGCCAGATGCTATTCTTCATGGACCGGGAGGTGAGCCCCTCGCCGATGCAGCCGGTCACATCGGGGACCGGTCTGCATGTGCTCTTTGCCGGCTATCAACCCCTCTTCACCGGCGGCCGCCTGATGGGAGGCTATAAGGCGGCCCGGGCCGTAGAGCGTCAGACCCTTGCTTCCATGCAGGCGGATCGAATCAAGGCCGCTCTGAGAGTCAAAGAAGCCTACTGGAAATCAGCCTGGGATCTGGCTCGTCTTCAGGTCAACGAAGACTATGCGAAATACCGCCGCTGGAGCGTCTCTCTCATGGACGCAAGGTACAAGCAGGGTAAAGTGCCCCGGGCGGATCTCCTGCGGGAGCGTGCCGAGTTTGCCCGAGCCCAGCAACAGGTTAACCTCGGCTATCGAGATTACAATACCTCGCTTCTCGATCTGAAAGTGGCAATGGGGGCAAGTATAGGCTCCCAGATAACGCTCAAGGACCAGCTCGAATATACCGAGATGAGCGAGGAGTTTCCACACTTTCTCCAGGAGGCTCAGATCAAACGTCCCGAGATCATGCAAGCCGACGAGAAGGTCAAAGAAAGCCGGGGCAATTATATGGTGGCACGCAGCAAATATGCCCCCCAGATGGGTATCTACGGCATGGGAAGCAATGCCACCGGCAGCACCCCGGGGCTCGAGCAGGGCGTCAGGGGTCGCTGGGGAGGCATGATCGCCGTGCAGGGCGGAGTCACCCTTTTCGACTCGGGCAAGCGTCTCAACGAGCTGAGAGCGGCCCGGGCAGCGATCAGGCAGGCCGAAGTGGACCGTAAGAATATCCACCTCAATGTCGCTAAAGAAGTCTCCCAGTCCTGGATCGATCTCGATATGGCCAGGCGCAATGTCAGCCTGGCTGAAGAAGAAGTCGATTCCGCCCGGGAAGACGAACGTCTCTTCAAGCGCCGCTTCGAAGTAGGCAAGGCCATCGAGCTCGATTATTTCGAGTCCGGAGTGAAATATTTCGATGCCAGGCTCAGGCTGCTGGAAGCGATCTACAATTACCGGATCGCCCAGGCCAGGCTCATCTGGTCGAGCGGCAACGTATGAGCCTGTCTGAAACAGCCCTTGTCGCTTTCGCGAAAAACCCCGACATCGTGCCGGTTAAAACGAGACTGGCCACCACTTTCGGTGCCGACCGCGCCCGTCTCATCTATATCGCCATGCTGGAAGATTGCCTGACCGCGCTTTCCTGTCTGCCCGGTCAGAATGCGGTGTGCACCAGGCTCTATCTCGCCTGCTATCCGGATGAGAAAGACGAGTTCTTCCAGCCGCTTGCCAGGCGTTTCGAGCTCTCTCTCATCCCTCAGACCGGCGCTGATCTGGGCGAGCGCATGACTTGCTGCCTCGCGAGTCTCCTTGCCCGGCACGAGACCGTATTCATTTTCGGCACCGATATTCCCCGGATACCAGTGACGAGCCTGGGCGCTCTTCTTAAGAGAGCCGATTTCGACATCGCCCTGGGTCCGAGTCCGGACGGGGGCTATTATGCCCTGGGAGCCCGCAAAGAATTCGATCCAGGCATCTTCAAGGGAGTCTCCTGGAGCAGCGGCAAAGTCCTGGAGCAGACCCTGCTGAACTGTCGCGCTCTCGATCTGGCGGTGGCCTTTCTCGATGACTGTCAGGATGTCGACGACAGCGGATCTTTAGAAGCGCTCATCGGGGAATTGCGAAAGGATCAAGAAGCAGCTCCGGCTACCCGGACTGTGCTCGGCAATATGGGCTTGCTGAGTTGAGCTCGAGCGTTCAATCAATCCCCAGTTCTTCCGCCAGCCTATCGTATTCAGCCGACCCGATGGTCCAGAGGAAAGACTGGAGGTCGTGGTAGTCCTTGGGCTCCAGATCGGCAATCGCCGCCCTCACCTGATCCGCCAGGTCGAGCAGGCGCTCATAGGTGGTGATCGAAGGGGTGGAGGAATAGGCGAGGTCGTAGCCGAGCTCCGCGGCAGCCACTTTCATGGCGGTGGGCTTCATGATGATGAATTTTTTGGGCTGGGCGATAAAAGGGAAAAAAGTGACGATGGGCCAGGAGAGAACCCGGGACTTCTTACGGGGCAATTGCGAGACCGAGACGATCCAGGCGATCATGCGGCTCGACACCGTACCCCTTTCATAGAGAAGTTGATAGAGACCCTCGGCAAAAATGCTGGCACCTGATACGGTGCGCACTGCATCGCGCAGAGCCATTTTCTCGAAGGAGAAAAGAAAATTGCACCGGGACTCCACCGCCAGGGCCCGGCTGGCGATCTCCTGATACTCCCTGGCTCTCAAGAGCGCCTCGAACTCGCGACGGGCAAGATTGCGATTGAATAGCTTGTGCGCCTCCCACTTATAGGTCCTCTCCCAGTCGATATATCGCTCGTCTTGAAAAGCGTCCGGGAAGAACTTCAAGAACCGCTTCTTGTGCCGGGCAAGGGCACGCATGTCAATACGGCTGGTAGTTGCAGGGCTTTTCACTTCGGTTTCCTCTCTGGATCCTTTGTAAGATATCCCCTGGCACCGCTCAGATCAAGCAGCATCTCCCGGAGCCCGGCCACAGCCCGGGTGTACCTCTCCCGGTCGATTGTGTCGGGAAGATCGCTTGCCCTGTGATAATTGGGATTCCTGAAATTGGCGGAATCGGTGACCATGAAGCTCCGGTAGCCGTTCAGGTCGAAACAATAATTGTCCGATCTGGAGATATCCTCGAAACAATCGAATGCAGCGATGCCTCTCGATGGGAGCCGGGCTCTGTCACGAAAGGAGCCCAGCGAGTCGGCGATGAAACCCCGGGAGGACATCCTCCCGACAAAAAAGAGAAAGTCTCCCCGCTCCGGGAGCAAGCCTAGAACCGGTATCGGATAGGTCTGGGAGCCCTTCTCGTCACGATAATAGCCCAGGGTCTCCAGGGCGATCATGCCTCTGATTCTCTCGCCCTTCTCTTTGCAACGCCGGGCATAAAGGAAGGAGCCCATTTTGTCGGACCAGAAAAAGGGATACTCTTCGTTTGTGAAAGCAATGAAACGCACCGTCGAGTCGGGCTCGGCGCTGCGCATGGAGTGTGCCAGCTCGAGTAGCGCGGCGATGCCGGTGCCGTTGTCGTCGGCCCCTGGACAACCCGGGACGGTGTCATAATGAGCTCCGACGATCAGGACCTCACCGGGATTCTTCGTTCCCTGCAAGCAAGCCTCGATATTGCGATAAGGCAAACCGTCGATCTCATAGACCTGCTCTTCCACCTCATAGCCGGAGGCTCTGAAAGTCTCGGCTATATAGGAAGCAGCTCGCTCGAGATTCCGGTGCTTGTTCTGATTGCGCTCGCCGATCTCGACACAGAGCACTTCGAGATGCCTCATCAGATGGTCGGCAATTTCCTGCTCTTCGGCGCTCAGGGCCGGGGGCTCGCCGCTATAACTCTTGCCGGGCATGCCGATCATGGCGAAGACGGCGATTGCTCCTGCTAGAAGACCGAGCACTGAAAGTGTCCCCAGGGACAGAAGAGCGAATCTAAACAGGGGCCGCAAGACTCTCTACTCCTGGCCCACGACCCTGCCGAAAAGGGCCTTCACAGGATGATAGTGCTTGACGAGAATCACCGGCTTGCCTGCATAACGCGCTATGGATTCGGGGATGCTCCCGAAGATGATCTGAGGATAGATACTGCCGCCGGCGGCCCCGACCACCACGGCATCGTATTCTTTAGCCGTCTCGATTACCCCGACGCTCACGGACTTGTGCCGGATCAGCCGGCTGTCCGCTGTCACGTCACCGCTCCTGGCGATCTTATCCCGGCTCTCCTCCAGCCGATCGCTGACCAGGCGGCTCTCTTTTTCTTCCACATCCGGGCGGAGCACACCGCATACGGTGACGGAGCCGCCATTAGCGCTGAGGATGGAGCCGACATAGCTGGCGGCGCAACGAGCATGCTCACCGCCTGCCGAAGGCAGTAGGAATTTGCGCAGCGGTCCTTCGGTCTTCTCCTTGCCGGGCTTTACCAGAATCACGTCAGCCCTGGCATGGTTGACCACGGCGTCCACAACCTCGCCCAGGATCTTCTCCCTTGTAGTCGTATAGCCTTTCCAGCCCAGGACTATGAGGTCGCAATCCCGCTCTCTCGAAGTCTCCAGGATCGCCCGGCCGGCATCGTGCCCGATACGGACCAGGGAGGTGACCGGCACGCCGTATTGAAGGGCGGTCTCGTGAGCGAGCTCGAGGATCTGTCTCTGCCGCTGGACGATAGGGTCTTCACGGCTGGGCGGGAGCTGCTCCGGCACCACCGCCACGCGCAGGGTGACGATCTCGCCATTGCGATCCCGGGCTATCCCGGCGGCCAGCTCGATGAGCAGGGGGACATTGTCCGGATTGGCCAGGGGAACGAGAATCCGGAAGGGATGTTTCTGGGTAGTAGCAGAGCGCTGCAATGCCACCCTGGACGGTGCGCCGGGCAAAACCGTCTCGTCCGCCTGGAAGCCCTTCCAGGCAAGAAATGCCACTATGCCAAGAATAATCGAGCCGCTGGCCATGGCAAGGGGGATAGGATGGTGCACGATCTGCAAGAGCAGATAAAGATTGGCGATAATGCCCAGAGCCGGCATGAGGGGCACCATGGGCACCTTGAAGGGCCGCTCGATATCCTTGAACTTGCGCCGGTGTACTATAAGCGCGGCATTGACGAAAATCAGGGCCACCAGAAGAACCGTATCGGCGAAGTGAGCCAGGTCCTCGATATTGAGACCGACTGTGAAGGCGAGAATAGCGCCGCCCACCAGAACCAGGGAGATAATCGGTGTGCGCGTGCTCTTGTTGACGATTCCGAACTCCGCCGGAAAATGACCGAGACGGCTCATGGAGAGCATCACTCGCGAGCCTGCCATGATCGAGGCATTGGACGCCGAGATCATCGAGAAAATGGCGCCGCCGATGATCACATAACCACCGAAGTCGCCCAGATACTGCTTGGCGGCTGTTCCCATGGCAGCCTCGGTATACTCGGTGAGCCCGGCAGCAATGAGAACCATGACTACTGCCGAGTAAAGAAGCGTTACCACGGTCATCGATATGAAGATAGCTCTTGGAATCGTCTTTATCGGATCTTTCACCTCCCCCGCCGAAGCGGCGATGGCGGAGAAGCCGAAGAAAGTGATAAAGACCATGGCAGCGGTGGATGCAATGCGCCCGATGTCATAGCTTATCTGGCTGACCATCAGGTCCACATTGACGCTTGCCAGCCCTCCGGTCACGAACCAGAGGAGGAGAACCACCTTGGCAAGGGTGACCACGATCTGGAACTGCCCGCTCTCCTTGGTCCCCTTGATATTCAAGAGGGTGAGACCGAGCAGCGCGACCACGCCAGAAGCGGCCTCCACCGGCGTCTTCCAGACGAACTCGAAGAAATATTTTGAGAGGCTCGAAAGGTAGAAGGCGCAGGACGACGTATAGCCGAGAAAGAGGCACCAGCCCACGACATAAGCCAGGGGAGCACGGAAAGTACGTCGGGAATAGAGATATGCTTCCCCGGACTCCGGATAGATCGAGGAGAACTCGCAATAGGTGAGGGCGGTGAACATCGAGACACCACCGGCGAGCAAAAATGAGACTATGGCGGAGGAGCCGACATTGCGAATTGCCAGCCCAGAGAGGGTGAAGATGCCGGCGGCTATCATGGTGCCGACACCGATGGCCAGCGCCGCAGTCAGACCCAGATCGCGGCTGAGCTCGGTCTCGATATGAAGTTGTGGCTTACTCTTGTCAGGCACTCAATGATGCTACCACCTTGTAAACAGTAAGCCGTGCTCCTTTAGAAATAGCCTAAAATATAGCGATGAGCGCTCTTGCCATCTCCATCGTAGTGGTCGCCGCAGCCCTGCACGCTTACTGGAATCTTCTCGCCCGCTCGAGCGGTAATTTCAGGCTCTTCGGCTGGCTCTCGGGCCTGGTGGGGACGGTCTTTTTCATGCCGCTTTTCCTCTGGGTCCTGGCAACCGGATCGCCTTTCTGGAACGCCACCACTATCGGTGCTATCTGCTTCTCGGTAATGCTCCAGTGCATCGGTTTCAATTGCATCCTGCTGGGCTACAAGCTCGGAGACTACTCGGTGATGTATCCGGTCACCAGGGGCACCGGCCCACTGTTCGCCACCATAGCAGCGATTCTTTTTTTGAGCGAGCGCCCTTCCCTGGGAGCGCTCTCCGGCATAGCCCTGATCATGAGCGGGGTCTTCGCCATCGGCGGCGGTGCCACGATAGTCGGCAAGGAATCCTTCAGACCCGTGGCTTTCGGTTGTCTCACCGGCCTGGTGATAGCCGCCGTCACAGTCTGGTCCAAGCACTGCCTGAGCGATCTCGGGATCCCCTTCGTCGTCCTGGAATACTGTGGAGTCGTCGGGGTATTTCTGGTTCTCACTCCTTATGCTCTCAGCCACCGCAAAGAGCTGGCCGGCGAGTGGCAGGCGAATAAGAGAGCCATATTCGGCGTAGCCACTCTGCGATCGGCGGCATATATGAGCATTCTCTATGTGCTCTCCACGACGCCGGTCTATTATGTCGCCCCCCTGAGGGAGATGAGCATACTCTTCGCTGCGGTCATCGGCGGCACTCTCTTGAAAGAAGGTCAGTTCGCTAGACGCCTCACCGCAGCCATAGTGATGTTCGCCGGTCTGGTCTGCCTTTCTCTCAACTGACGCCTGGAAGAGTGAAGGAGAATGTAGTGCCCTCGCCCTCGGTGCTTTCCACTTTGATCTCACCGCCGTGAAGCTCGACGATGGCTTTGCAGATCGTGAGGCCCAGACCGGATCCGACCGCGACTACGGTCTCGCTCTTGTGAGCCTGCTGGAAGCGATCGAAAACGAAAGGCAGTAAATCAGCGGAAATGCCTTTGCCCCGATCACTCACGCTTATCTCCACCAGCTCCTCCTGCGACCTGGCGCTGAGGGTGACGGTGCCGCCGGATGGAGAGAACTTGAGAGCATTGGCGATGAGATTCTGCAGGACCCTCTCGATCTTGCCTTCATCAGCCCTCACTGAAAAGCGACAGGGCTCGATCTCGATGCGATTGCCATTGCTTGCCGTGCCGAAAAGCTGGACAGCCTGCTCCATGAGGGGCTGCACCTCGACTTCGTTCAGACTCAACTCCATGGAGCCCGACTTGATTTTTTCCACATCGAGCAGATCGTTGATCAGTGTGAGCATGCGGCGCGAATTGCGCTCCGCCACCAGGCTGAGATTCTCGCCATTCTCGGTGAGCTCGCCAAGCATGCCGGTCTCGAGCATCTCCAGGAAAGCCATCACCGACGAGAGGGGAGTGCGCAGATCGTGAGTGATCATAGCCACCAGATCCTGCTTCAAGCGCTCCAGCTCCATGCGCTCGGTGATATCGTGAATGACGCAGAAAAGAGACTTCTCGGTCTGGGACCAGTGCACCGACCACAGTGTCATGGGAGTGCGCCCGTCCTTATGCTTGAGACGCGCCTCGAAAGGCTGGGAGAGCTCCCCGCTCTTAACCGCCTCGATGGCGGCGAGGACGGCGGGAATGTCGTCCTGGACCACGGTATCGACGAAATATGCGCCGAGCAGATCATCGGGACCGAGACCGAGAACCTGCTCCACAGCCGGGTTTATCGCCTGGAATCGACCCTGCTCGTCTATGGAGCAGACCATGTCTTTGACATTGTCGAGGACGGCACGCTCTTTGCGAGCCGCTTCCGAAAGGGAACGGGCCATGGCATGAAAAGTCCGGTCCAGACCGGCGATCTCGTCGTCGCCTTCGAGAGGCGGATTGAGATCCCTGCCGCCGGCCAGCCTGACGGCATTGTCGCTCATGATTTTAATTCGCTCGGTAATGGTCCTCACCAGAAAGAGCGCCAGGACCAGGCTCAAAAGAATATTGACCACGAGACCACCGAAAAGCATGACTTTCATCTGTCTCCGGTACTCAGCCAGCTTTTCCGGGCTCTGCCGGGCGATCTCCTTTTGATCCTGGCTCATCTTGACGAACTCTTCGCTTCGAAAGAAGATGGCATGCTCCCTTGCCTCCTTCCAGAGCCGCTTGCGCTCCTTCCGGTATTCCGGCGACCACAGGCTCTCATCCCGGGGACCGTTCTTCAGTTTGTCCAGGGTCTGGAGAGAGAGCTCGATATTCTCGGTAGCTTTGTTCACCAGCTTGCGTTGATTGCGATCGTGCTTGACCAGGGACTTCAGTTCTCTGGTCAGTCTTTTCACCTCGGCAAGGTGCTCCTGATAGAGAGACTCGTCGAGGACATAAGTACTGGCGGCGAGATTGGTGATATTGCCGTAGACGTCATAGACGATCCGCAGCACCAGATTGATGTCCTCGGTGATACGCTGGGAGCGAAGCGCCCGGGCCGCCTCGCGCTCGGCCTGGGACTCAAGATCGGCAACAGACCAGACGAAAAAGATCTCCGCCGCCAGTATGGCGGTGACTAGTGAAAGGACCCTGGCTGTTAGAGAAATACGCACCATGGAGTAATATAATCTATTCCGGCTCGGAGAACAGAGGCAATATGGCCAAGATACTGCTGGTCGAAGACGACAGGGACCTGGCGAATATGGTGGTGCAATGGCTCACCGCCGAGCGTTATGCCGTAGACGTATGTCACGACGGCAGATCCGGGCTCGACTACCTGAGCATCAACGAATACGATGTCGCCATCATCGACTGGGACCTCCCTCTTCTCCTGGGAATAGATATAGTCCGGGAATTCCGGGGAAAGGGCGGTGACACGCCGATAATTTTTCTCACCGGCAAAGATAGAATCAGCGACAAAGAGCAGGGCTTCGACTCCGGCGCCGACGACTATCTCACCAAGCCGTTTTCTGTCCGGGAGCTGGCCGCCAGGATAAGGGCCCTGCTCAGACGCCCTTCCCAGGTCGTTCCCAGTATTATGAGAAGCGGAGATATAGAGCTCGATCCGGCTCTGCACAAAGTCACCAGAGCCGGTCAGGAAGTGCATCTGTCTCCCAAAGACTTCGAGCTCCTGGAATTTCTCATGCGGCACCCGGATCAGGTCTTCTCCGGCGACGCTCTCCTGACCAGGATCTGGCCCTCCGACTCGGAATCCACATCCGATGCCCTGCGCAGCGCCGTCAAACGAATTCGAAAGAAGCTGGATTCCGGCGAGAACGAATCCGACTCGATCATAGAGAATGTCCCGAGAGTCGGCTATCGCATTCGCTCGAGCTGATCTCTTTCCGAGATCGACACAAGAAGCGAAAAAGGAGCCATCCGGCTCCTTGATCGTTTCCCTCATCGTCAAACCTATTTGTAATAGCCATATCTGTCATAACGCGGGTACGTTTGCCTGCCCTTAACAACAGCAATCGCATCGAGAACGGCCCCGGTCTGACTGATCACTTCTGCCAGGGGCGCGACCGGTTTTTCAGGCTCGACCACATCGCATACCGCGGCGGCGATCTGGAGCCTGAGACCCTCGGGGCCGTAGTCTCCACCGAGTTTCACCGGATGGCTCTTGCCCCAGTCCTTGATGTCGTCTACCGAAAGATTGTCATGGTCGGCGAGGAAGCCGCCCGGAAGCAGGTCGTTGGCGAGATCGATACGCTCGAAATTGTCCAGAGCATAGCGGGCGGCAGCCCCGGTCTTGAGCGGCAGTCCCTTTTTCAGGCTTTCCTCGAGCTCGGCTTTCGTGATGTTGCCATCTTTGTCGAGATCGAGACTGTCCCGGGCTACGACCAGGAGCTGAGGAAGAATTCCGTCTTCTTCGAGCTTGGCAGAAAGCATCTTCTGGGTCTCGGGATCATGTTGCACCGGCGCCATTTGCTCGATAAAAAGATCCGCATCGATTAGGGGAGTACGACCGATAGTCTCTTCGAAACTGCATCTGCTTTCCATGGTAATTGCCTCTAAAAACTTGGGAGGGGAGGGAAGCTCGGGTTGAACTCCATACTCAGAGTCTATGACCCGGAGAGTGTCCAATGCCGGTCCGAGTTGTGTCAGAGTTGTGTCAGAACACAAGAAAGGAGCCTGATGGCTCCTCCCTTTCTCCCTCATCGACCGGACGCCGAGGCATGGCTCCCGGTTCCCTCTGAAAAATCTATCTGAAGATAGTGTTGCCCCGAGCAGCCCAGGCAGCTCCGTAGTAGCTCACCGGTCTGCCGTCAGCGCCGACCTGCTGAGCAAACATACCGCCGTCTTCGATGGCTCGCATCACCGGTCGCTGGCGACCATCCACCTCAGCCCACATGGTGAGGTAGTTACGCTGGCTGCCGGGAGCCACGGGACTGAAGCTCAAGTGAGCCTGGAACTCGCGACCGTCGGCATCATGCAACGAAACCTCGCTGATCCCGCTTTCAATAAGCCTGGTCATAGCCCGCAAGCGGACTTCCGCCGAAGAATTGGGATCTTCGAGGGACTTGATGCAAGCATCGTAGATCCTGTCATCCGAGCTGTCATCACGAGCTTCAGCCGGAACGACCGGATTCTCCGCTTTCGCTTCGGCTTGAGCCAAAGGATGACCGTCCGCTTCGATAACTGAATTAGCGTTGTTGCCTGCATTCGCATCAGCAACCGCTCTGGCGATGCCGCTCACTCCGGCTGCCACACTGGCGGCTGCTCCGGGGCATTCATCCGAGTCACCGTCCGAACTGGCTGTAGTTTCGGCAGCCACACGAGCAGCTATAGCCGCTCCGGCTTTGCCCACACCGGCTATAGTGCCATCTTCATCGGAGGTACTCGCAGCCTGGAGGACGGTCAGTTTGTTCTTACCGGACCAGTGCTTGATGTCGTCCATCGAAAGATTTCCGTGATCAGCAAATATACCGAGCACGGGCCAGTCATCGCTGGCATCTATCCGCTCGAAGTTATTGGAGGCATAACGAGCCGCCTCATGCAGATCCGAACCCTGCTCGGAGTTGTCCAGGACTATCTTGAGCTCGTCCTGAGTGATCTTGTCGTCCGAGTTGAGGTCGAGGTTGTGCCTGTTCTCCATAAGAATCCGGGAACCGACATCGTCTCCGGGAAGGTCCTGCTCTTTGATGGGATTCTTCTTGGCCCAGTCTCCCACATCATCTCTGGAAAGGGCGTCATGATTGGCGAAAAGTCCTCCGAACCAGTCGTTGCTCTGATCGATGGTCTTGAAATTCTCCAGGGCATAGTTTGCGGCAAGCTTGGTAAGAACCGAGCTGTTTTTCGAATTGAGAGCCATATTCAACTCGGCCCGGGTGATCTCGTTATTGCCGTCGATATCGATTTTGTCCATTTCAGAGACCAGCAGTTGAGGCAGAACCCCTTCATCCGCGAGTTGCTTGCTAAACTCTCTGGAGCGATCATTGCTCCCAGTAATATTGTCGCTTTGCAGAAACTCGTTTGCTGCCTGGTAAGTTACGGGATTAGTGGAATCGCTGGTGACGCCTCTTACTTGATTGTCCTGCTCGAAAAACTGATTGCTCATTTGCCTGTCCTCGAAAAAAAAACGATGGGGAGCGAATACACTCACCATAGTCGGGGAGGTGTGGCGAACTGGTGGCTGCTCTGTAACCGAGTTGTGGCAGACCTTATTGATTGTCGGACTTATATATGGCGTGCCAGCTTGGAATGTGCAGGCGATTGCTGGCAAGGGACACGAATAGGGGCGCAATCACCACATTGTTGAACAGGGAGCGAAGCCTGAGGAACTCACGACGCAGAGATTCGATCTCGTCATCCATGGCGAAGCGCCCGGCGTTCTCCTCGATAAAGGCGCCTGCTTTCTCCTTCTCCCAGCCCTGATCTATAAGAGCCTCGATGAGAGCAGGCTTGAATTCGTCTACCTTGGTCATGCCGCAGTCGTTATGACCGACAAGGGCGATATGTTTGACACCTTTGGCAAAGATATAGGAAAGGGCGAATTCAGACCCGGCCAGATTGGACATGCGACCGCCGGCAGAGCGGATGACATAAGCGAAATTGTTGGGAATTTGAGGACGGAAACGGAACTCGATACAGGACACGATAAGCAGCCTGGGCTGGCACGCTCCTTCGATCTCCTTGCCGAAGTTGTGAGCACCGATGAATTCTTCTATCGGCGAATCGAGCCAGAGGGGTGGCAGATCCTCTCTCGTTTCGACCGGGTCGAGACGGTCGGAGAATTTCACGGATTGAGTGGCGCTCGGATTATGATCGGACACGGCGATGGCTCCTCTTCGCAAGAAGTCAAATTATAACCAGTTTCGGGCTGCCACGATCTAATATATGGGCTTTTCAGCCGGAGCATCGGTGATCTCCCGGGCTGTCTTCCTGTCGGCCTCGGCCCGGTCCTTCAGGCCGAGCCTGTCATAGACCCTGGCTCTGGACTCGTACGCGAGTCTGTCCTGGTCGGGCGAATGCTGGATGGCAGTGCTGAAGTCTTTCAGGGCCGACTGGAGATTCCCCATATCGAAATAGAGATTGCCCCTGGTCCTGATCGAATCATCGTCATTGGGATTGCGCTCAATAATCTCATCCAGATCCTTCAAGGCTTCTTTATTCCGCCCCAGGGCGATAAGGACACGGACCCGGAGGCGAAGCTCGTCGGTCTCCCGGTCCCCGTCCTCGACGGCAGCGCTGTAGTCGGCGAGGGCTTCTTCGTATCTCTTCTGACCTTCATAGAAGCGCCCCCGGCTTAGAAGACTGCCTGAGCGCTTCGCATCCGAGAGCTCGATACGCTTTGTAAGGTCCTTCTCAGCCTGCTTCATATCGCCGGTCAAAGTGTACATGGCAGCTCGCTCGCCATAGAGACCGAGATCCGTGGGGCGCAGTTCGATTCCCCTGCTGAGCGCTTTGATGGCCTCTCTGTACTCTTTTTTGCCATCATAGATCTTAGCCATATACTCATAGAGATTGCTTCCTTCGAAGCCCAGGTCGATCGCTCGCTTGAGCTCAGCCAGGGCTTCGTCCTCGTCTCCGTACGCGGAAGAGCATAGACCCACACCGATGATATAGTGAGCTTCTCCGGACCGGTCATCCAGGGACGCGGCTTTGCGAGCGAACTCATAGGCTTCGTAGTATGCGTTCTTTTCCAGGGCATCCCGGGCAGCCCCGAGATAATCGGCAAAGGTGGTCAGCTTCTTGCCCTTATACTTCGAGTTATACCGGGGATTTCCCACATCTCCGAGAAAAGGCAGATTGCGCTCATCGGCCATGCCCCTCTCTTTCTCGGGCTTCTTCGTCTTGTGCGAAGGCTCCTCCGCGCTACACCCGGCTAGCACCAGGCTCAGAGAGACTGCAAAAGAAGCAAAGAGATGTCTGTCAGTAACCACGCCAGAAACTACGGGCCTTGCCGTCTTTCATCACCGGTATATAGCCGCCCCGCGGGTTGGGTCGCCAGCCCGGGGTGGCCGGACGATTGATTTTCTGTACGGCATCCCACTTGGCGAAAGTGTCACCATTCTTTCCACCGGCATACTGACCGGTAAACTGTTTGACCTTGTCCACGACGGAGGCGGCTCTGGACTGTACCGGCGCCGCCACCGGAGTCTGTGCCGCCGCTGCCGGGGCGGGAGCCGCTGCCGGGGTATAGCCGGGGAGGCTGTTCTCTCCCTGGTGTCCGAACGTGTGGCTGTATGTCATGTTACTGGGAGGTGGAGTCACAGGAGATGAAGTTACCGGCACTACCGGTGGTGCAGCGCTTGCCGGTGGAGAATAAGAAGGAGTATGAGAATAATTGGGAGCGTGAGAATAATTCGAGACATCCTTGTAAACGACAGGTGCCGAAGTAGCCCTGCTCCAGGAGCCCAGGTCGCCTCCGTGGAACTTCAGATCGCCGCCGATTACACTGAAACTGCCGGATGCCGTACGCCCCGAATCGGAACGGAGATTGAAGTTCCTGTCCAGGGCCGTAATCTTACCCGTCTCCACGATGGATCCACCCTGGATACACTTATAACGGCCACTCTGTTCGAGATGCCAGGTCCGGTCTCCTGCCTGCCAGTCACCGGCAAGCCGGGGCTCCAACTGGGCCGACGCCGCAAGCGCATTAGACAGCGCCACAGAGACCAATACAACTGCTGGGATAACCGTTTTTCTCATAGTGAGATTCTACCCGATCTTCTTGAAACCGTTTTGAAACACTTTCACCCTATTATGACCGCATCCTTTTCGATTGCCGCTTCTTACCAGAGGTATTTACCATGTTTCAACCCGCTCATATCGAAAACGCCTGGAACGGCTCCGACGGCCAGCCCCGGGGCATAGCCGGTCTCGACCATCTCCTGGCCGACCCGGGAATCTGGAATGACCTGAGCGGTCTGTCAGTGCCGGACTCCCGGGCTCTCAATCAATTCCCATCTTCCGACTCGCTCCTGAAAGGCATGGACAGCCCCATCAACTGCGAGAATCTCAACATCAATATCGAGGCACCCCATCAAAATCTACTCGAGACCGCTCTCCAGGCTCCGGCGCTCCTTATGGAATCCTGGAAAGAGCTCTCCGGCATAGGCATGGCCGAGGACATGGTCAAGTCGGTCCTGCAGAATCCCGAGGCCATGAAACTCGCCGCCATGGCAATCCAGGTCGGCATGTTCGCAGCCTGAACCCGACAAACTCATTCCGCTTCCGTGACCGGAAGACGGACGAAAAATGTCGATCCCTCACCGTCCTTGCTTTCGTAGCCGATCTCGCCTCCATGAGCTTCGACGATATGGCGGCTGATGGCAAGCCCGAGACCGCTACCACGGTCCACCGGGGAATCGGACTCCACCTGACGCCAGCGCTCGAAAATACTGTCTCCGACTTCATGCGGAATGCCTTTCCCAGAATCCCTCACCGCGATCTGGATTATCCCGCCTTCGATTCCGCCTTCGATCCGGCCGGTCACCTCGATACGGCTATCAGGCGGTGAAAACTTGATGGCATTGCCGAGAAGATTGATGAGCACCTGCATCATCCTCTCCCTGTCTGCGCTGAAATGGACATCCTCGACATTCGAGACAATCTCGATCTTCTTCGCCTCGCTCAGGGATCGCACCGATTCGGAGGCTGACTCCACCAGCGGTGCCAGCGCGAGAGGCGACGGGGCGACGCTCAGTTGCCCGGACTCGAGCCTTTCGATATCGAGTAGATTATTGACCAGAGACATGAGCCTCTCGGTCTCCGCCTCCGCGACCCGGACACGATCTTCGCCCCGGGGCTCGAGCTCGCCGTATGTTCCATCGAGGAGCAGGGTAAGGGTGCCCTGCACCGCCGACAGAGGTGTGCGCAGATCGTGACTGACCATCGAGAAGAAATCCTGCTTCAAACGATCGGCTTCATGCAGGGCATCCGCCATCCGGTGAAAAACCCTGTCGAGCTCGGCAATCTCGTCGTCGCCCTCCACCCTCTCGCTCAGGGGGCGCTTTTCCGCCAGCCTCACGGTATTGTCGGTGAGGACCTCCAGCCGCCGGGTGATGCTGCGGCTGAAAAAGACAGCCAGAATAACTGCTACGCCTATGTTGAAGAGTACGCCGATGGCAAGCCAGGCAAAGATTATGCCGCTTGCCCGATCGTTAGCCTCGCGATCGGCGAGCTCTTTGGCCCGGTATCGCTGGAGCAGAGTGTCCATCTCTTTTTCGGCGGTCATGCCGGCCCGGTAGAGCCTGGGGTAATAGACCAGATGAGCCATTTTGTTGTTCTTCTGCCCGAAGACCTCTTTGCAGTCTTCCAGGATAGCGATTGCCTTGAGCACCGAGTGCTCGAGAGCGATGACGGTACGAAGGTCATCCGGGCGATCTTTGACCAGGGCCCGGAGCTCTTTGAACTCGCCCGGCGCCGGGGCCACCACCCTGTCGTATTGCTCGAGAAGAGCTGGTTCTCGATCATTGGTATAACGAGCCAGAATCCGGGCAGCTGTCTGAGTACGCCTGGAGAGCACCGAAACCGTGGTCACCACCGAGCGGGCCCGGCGCTCCTCGAAGAGCTGGTTGCGGGCATCCAGAAGCATCTTTGCCAGCACACCCACGAAGATCAGCTCGAAAAGAAGTGGAACCATGACAAGCACGATTCCCCGCTGCTCGATTTTCCTCTTTGCTGCTGCCATATAAAACCTCTTCGACAATATTCCCGGACCACCTTTGGGGTATGCTTATGGTCGATGACGAAGATACTCATAGTCGAAGATGAAAAATCCCTGGCAGACGTGACATGCGACTTCCTGAGAGCCAGGGATTTCACTGTCGACCTGGCCTGCGACGGCGAAGAGGCGGCCAGCCGTCTCAAATTCGACGATTACGATCTGATCGTCATGGACTGGACCCTTCCGGGCCAGGACGGACTGGCGGTCCTCCGTCAATACAGGCAGCGTGGCGGTCTGGCGCCGGTAATTATGCTGACCGGCAAAAAAGAAGTCGAGGACAAAGAAACCGGCTTCGATGCCGGTGCCGATGACTATCTCACCAAGCCATTTCACCTCCGCGAACTCCTGGCGCGCATCAAAGCGCTCCTGCGTCGCCCCAGGAGCCAGGCGGACAATCTCATCAGAGCGGGCTATCTCGAGATCGATCCTGATGCCCGGCGAGTTACAAGGGACGGGGAAGAGCTCGATCTCCTACCGAGAGAGTTCGCTCTGCTTCTCTTTCTGGCTCGTAATCCCGGTCAGGTCTTCTCAGCCGAAGCCATCGTCCAGCGCGTCTGGCCCACCGATTCGGACGTATCTCCATCGGCGGTGCGGATCTATATAACCCGCCTGCGCAAGAAGATAGACAGAGGTGGAAGCGGCGAGCCTTCCCTGATCACCACCGTACATTCGGTGGGCTACCGTCTGGATAGCTAATTTTCCCGACGATCTAGTGAGTAGCGAGAGTGCGCTGCTCGATCTTATAAGCAGCCAGCTCGAGCTTCTCGATCTTCTTCTGATACTTGCGCTGCTCTTTTTCAGGCAGGTCTTTTCTCAGACCGAGATAAGCCTTGTATTGCCGGGCTGCTTCCCGGAGCTGAGCCGGGTCTTTGCTGTGGCTCTTGTCGATGGTGTCGGCAAGACCGAGGCGGGCGTCGGCCATACGAGGGTTTTCGTAAGCGGCTTTTTTGAAATTGTCGATTGCCGAAGGGCGCTGCTTCTTGCGAGCCAGGTCGTTGGCCAGGCGGTAGTCGCGGTTGGCGGCTTCCTGCAGGGTCTCGACTTGATGGAGCCCGCGCTTGCTGCGCTCGGCGCCACCATTTATGGTGCCGGCTTTCTTGTAAGCGGCCTCGGCGCTGGGGAAGTCCCTGATGGTGACCGCCAGATCGGCAAGAGCGAAGAGCTGTTTCTGATCGTTGGTGTTGTTGACCACCATCTGCATCTGCTGGGCGCTCTCGTCGAATCGATCTTGAGCAAGCAGAGCCTCGGCATAAGAAATGCGCTCGGCGTCGTTAGTGGGTTGACCGACGGTATTGAGATCCACAGGCTTGCCGGAAAGGGCTCTGAGCTTGGCTGCCGCCAGACGAAGCTGGAGACTGTTGGGATTGAGCCTGATCGCTTCATTGATCGACTTCTCCGCCTCCTCGAAATCATTGGAGACGAAGAAAGCACCATTGCTGTCCTTCTGGGTCTTCACATAATAGGCACGGGTGAGACCGTCCACGGCGCGGGTGCTGCTGTTGTCGAGCTCCAGGGCTCTCTTGAAAGCCTTGATTGAATCATCGACTTTCTCGGCTTGCAGGGAAAGCTCACCGATACGGGTTTGCAGCTCGCTGTTCTCGGGATTGAGCTCGATTCCCGAACGCAGGTCGGCGATGGCGAACTCCAGATCGCCTCTGGCTTCCCGGATATCGGCAAGGGAGAGATAAGCCTTGATCATCTCGGGCTTGATGCGCACGGCTTCTTTATACTTCTGCACGGCAGCCACGAAATTGCCCTGCATCGAATAAGCGTCTCCGAAAGCGATATTCACCGGAGCGCTGTTCGGGAAAAGCGCGGCCGATGTGTTCAACTCTTTGAGCGCGGCATTGACATCATTCTGCGCCAGATATGCTCTGCCCAGACCGTAATGGGCTGTCGAATTCTTGGAATCGAGAGAGATGGCTCTCTTGAGATGGCTCATGGCATCGGTGACATTGCCCTGATCGAGCTCCACTATACCCAGATGAGTGAGAACGAAGCCGTAGCTGGGGTCGTTCTTGAGGGCGATGCGCAGCTCCGAGGCGGAGTCATCCAGACGCTCCTGTTCTTTATAGACCAGACCGAGCACGGCATGAGCTTCGGGCATATTGGGATCGCTGGCGATTGCCGATTTGCAATCGGCTTCGGCTTGCTCCAGGAGAGCTTTCTTGTTTTGTCTGTATGTATTATTTGAAGACTGCAGACGGTTGCGGGTAAGGATCGCCTTGCCGACCTTGGTCACCGGATTGTTCGGGTCGAGACGCTCGGCTCGATTGAATTGCTCCTCCGCACCATCCAGCTTGAATCCCAGGGCAAGTGCCAGACCGAGACCGTTGATGGCATCGACGTCTTTGGAATTACGCTTGATCGCTTTGCGAAACAATTCGGCTGCTTTGTCGTAGTCGCGTTTCTGCAAATAGACCGAGCCCTGGGAAACAGCATTGGTCACCCGCCCCTTGAAAATCTTTTTGTGGCTCAGGGTGGACATCTCTGAGCTCTTGGCTTGACAAGGCTGGCTCAGACCCATGGAAAAGGCTGTGCTTACCGCCAGGATCGAGGCGACAACAATCTTGCGCATGCGAACAATCTCCCTCTGTCGTGTGGCTGAGGGTCCACGCTACATGAATTTGAGAAAGTGCGCATTAAACGGTATCAGTTGTTTGCAATATGATTGTTCAGCCAGGATGTCAGCGTATCGAGAAGAATCTGCGATTGCTGGTCGCTTTCGAAAATCAGGTGCTCGGAGGTGCCGTCGATGAGCATGGTCTTGTCTTCGGAGCTGATCGCATCGAACATCTTATAGGTGCCTTCCGGCTTCACCAGCCTGTCTTTCAGCCCCTGCACGATGAGCGCCGGCATTTTATCGATCTTGCTGCATTGTCTCTCGGTGGTCCGCATGAATACAGCGAACTTGATCAGCTCTTTGGGAGACATCTTCATTTTCGATTTGAAGCTCGCCGCCCAGTCTTTGCGATAGTCCTCGCTGACAGTGGCTTTCTCCGCCACTGTCTCACCGATATTGAAAGGCTTGCTGGGCCCGTTGAGAAAATGTACCGCCACAGAAAGACCCATGCGCCGACCCTGGAAACGCTCCGCCGAGGGCACCGAAGCGATCACGCCGCTGATGCCCTGGGGGCTGCGCGCGCAGGCACGCAAGGCGATGCCACCACCCATGGATTCACCAAGCAGAAAAATCGGCACTCCCGGATGTCTCTCCTGGATCATGGATGTCACCGAAACAATATCGGCCAGGGCGGTCTTGAAGCCCACATCTTCCTGACCGGGGATAGAAAGCCAGGATCCGAAGCCCCGCACATCCAGCGCGTAGACAGAGAACTGTCTTTTCGAAAGAGCCTTGCCGAAAGAAGAGAAAGCGTTATTGTCGAGACCGAGACCATGAATGCAAAGCAAAACGGCTTTCGGGGCGCCAAGCTGGCTGCGCCACTCGATCAGGGGCAAGGACAGGGGACGGAACTCGGCTGCCAACCAGAGATATTCGGCTACTGTGTGCGGATTGTTCCGAGCCAGATACTGGTCGAAGAAAAATCTCTCGAAGGTCTGAACGTCAGGAAGCTGCCCGGCCTCTTCCAGCTCGGAGCGCACAGTGAGGAGACTGTCGAGCAGGGCCATATTGTTCTTGCGGTGCTCTTTCATCTCTTTCACTTTGCCCTGGCGGCGATATATAGTGCCGAGCTGAAGATTGGCCCAGAGCCGTGCTCCGGCATCGGCAACTTTGTCGCTCTTGCTCCGGGAGGCGATTTCCACCATCTTGCGGGCATAAGTCTCAGCCTGCTCGATGTCCTTGAGTAGTATCAGGGTGCCTACTGCATCCTGATAGAAAGCAACAGACAGGTTGTCGGTCGCCGGAAGCTTGTCTGCTTCTGCAATCGCTTTCTGATAATACTCCAGGGCCTTCTTGAGGGTGCGGGTCTCGTAATAGCAATCCCCGATACGGTTGAGGATGAGCGCCCGGCCCCGAATATCCGAGGCCTCTCTGCCGGCCAGCGCCACCTCCAGATTGGCGGCGGCTGCTTTATAGTCCTGGGACTTCCAGTCCAGTACCGAGAGCAGATAGCTGAGCTCGGGATCGCTTTTGGACTCCAGGGTCTTTTTCACCAGGGCTCTTGCCTCTTCGATCTGGTCGTCTCTTACGAGCTGCAGGACCCTGGTCTGGGTGGCGTCGAGCTTGAGAGGCTCAGTCGCGGCCCGGGCCGGCAGGCAGATACCGGTCAGAACAAAAACAGCGCTCAGGGACAGGGCGGAAAGAGCCCGCCGGTAACGCGCAAGTGCCATGGAGTCGATCCTCATTTATATTTGCATCTAAATCTACTAAGTCCGACTAAGTTACGTCAGCCGGCACGAAGAGACATTAGACGGGCTCAATTCTCGGTGCCGTCCCCGTAGACCGGATAGAAGACGAGCTTGATACCGAGCCCGGCAGCGAAGATTATCGCCACTTCCACCTGGTCCAGCTCGGCGCCGAAGATTTTGAAAAGAATGAACAGCACTCCGCAGGCAAAGGCAGCGATGACCGCCTCCAGGGCGAGGCGCCGGGTCGGGGTGCTGGCCCTGACATTGAGAACCGGCTGGAAGAGAAGGAAGACATAGAAACCGACAATGAAATAGATGGCGGTGTCGGGGAAAGCTCTGACCACACCGAGCATGAGCGCAACGGCAGCGGTGATGATCAGGGTTACGCCGGTGGCATTGAGCGGCTCGTTCTTTGTTTCAGGCTCTTCCTTATTCATTGTCGTATTCACTCAAGGGACCCTCTTTTGCTCGCCCTTCTGGGGCATGGTACGGAAATTCATCCCGGATTTGTCCGGATAACGGTTCGGAGTCGGAAGCACGATATGCGACTCGGACGGATCGTCCGACCTGGCCTGTACCTTGATGCTCTGCCCCCGGGCAAGGAGCAGACCCGGGCCGCTCCTTATCGTCTGGCTTCGCTGGTACTCTTTGCCTGCCAGCCTGAACTTGTATTTGATCTTGATCGTTCCTTTTTCCACACTGGAGTCGTCTCCACCCGCCTCCAGGATCTCGGTGACCTCCCCGGAGGCTGTCACCAGAGACTTTTTGCCTGTGGACTGGACGATCACCAGAGCCACGATTACAACAAGAATCACTCCGACAACGATGATCGGCACTGGTAATCGCTTCTCTTTAGCGCTTTCGTCCATAGATTAAATCAGGGCTCCCTTTCTCAACCATAGCCTCAGGGGCTGAAAACTACCAAGATAGGTACATTGGAGTAATCATTAGATTTAAAGATTAAATCACGATTTTAATTGAACTTTCCAGGAACAAAAGTCGTTTGTCAATATGGAGCCCTGTTCGAGCCGAGGGCAAGGTCCCCGGGACCGATCTCGGACCGGGCTCCATCTAAATAAAACAAAATCGAGGTCTCGCCATGGCACATAAATATGGAGCTCTCCTGGTCACCGCCCTCACCCTGTCTCAGCTCATGCTCGGGCTCTGCCCTGCAGACGCCAGGCAAATGGTCATCGAGGGCGACCAGGCCCGGGAGAATATCAAGAAGGTCAACTCGGACATCAACTGGCACACCTCACTCAATGGCGCCCTCATGGATGCCCGCAAGGAGAACAAGATGGTCCTCTGGGTCCATCTGGTAGGCAAGATGGACGGCGCCACGTGAAGTGCCGCCAATAGCATGAGAGCCGTGTCGCTCTCACAAGAACCAGCCCTTTCAGTATTACGGGACGAGGTCGTCTGCGGCTACCGCGATATCTCCTCCGAGCCCTATTCCGGATTCTCAGGCAGTCACAAAGTCGGCGGCAACGCCATCAACACCACCAACGGAGCCGGGCCCCACAATCTCCAGACATTCCTCCTGGCCAGCGATGGCACCGTCATGCACTGCCTGCCCGGCTACTGGAACCCGAGCGATCTCGTTCGCGAGGTGGCTTTTGCTGCCCGTATCCACGATCTCTATACAGATCCGCATTACAGCAGCACTCAGAAGAAGCAGCTCTTCCAGAAGATGCAAATGGCTCATATAAACGAGCACCCGGCCGGCATGGTGATGCGCAGCCGCATGCAAAGCTTCGATCAGGAGTACGAGGCCGAGCACAGGCTCAATTCATCGGACACTATTCTCGACCGCGGAGCCGCTCTCGGAGTGCTCAATATGAAAAAAGGGAAAGGTCAGCCCGGTCAGGGGAATCAAAGAAATCAGAGAAATCCAGGAAGAATGGCGGCATTCAATGCCTTCAAAACCACCGACCGGATCATGCATGAGCGCATGGCCAGCCGTCCTTTCGTCCCATACAGCAAATTCGACGTAGCAGTGTTCTCTGACTATGGTCGCCCCCTCTACGACAAGAATGAAGACTTCCGCAATGCCCGCGGAGAGTTCATGGACAATGGTCGAGTCTCGGATAAGCCACCGGAAGCGGTGCGGCACAAAGAGTTCATCGGACAGGTGCCGGATCAGGTCAGGCAGCGCCAGGCTCGGATGACCGGAGAGAGCAACCGCCAATCCAGCAACTGGGTCAGGGGAGGAAGTTATGCCGGAACAGGCTCAACCTCGAGCTCGACGCAGAAAGTCCTCTGGGGCCAGCACTAAATTTATCTACTGACCGGAGGCAGGCTGGGGAGGCTCCATGAGGGGCTGTCCGTCCGAATCGGAAGGATGGCGATAGACCATCGAAGGATACAGGTAATCAATCTCCTGCGGAGTCAATTCTCCGTCGGTGTCCGGAAGATTTCTGGCAAGCTCCAGGGTCTGGTCCACGAACATCCTGTATAGAGGATTGCTGCTTCGTGCGTACGGAGAAAGCTCGTTGAAGCTGATGGCACCATTATGGTTTTGATCCAGCTTGCTCCAGTTGCTCATTAGAAAAGCGGCAGCGAGTCCCGGCGCCAGGTCGCGGTCGTATACGAATCTCTCGGAAAGAGCCTCCAGGGTCAAGCTTGTCTCATCCGGTGTTTCCATACCCGAGCGGCTGCTCACCTTGCGATTCAGAAAGGCAAGACCGTCACCCAGTTGAGTCTCGACATCCTTCGAGCCTGGGGTTCTGATTCCCTTAACCACCGACTCGACGAACTCTTCCCGGGAGGGCATGAACAGGCGCCGGCGGTAATCATCGATTTCGCCCCTGTCGATTTCACCGTCCTGGCGGTGGAGCGAGGAGATCGTTTCGAAATTCCTGAGGGCTTGAGAAGAAAGCCCTTTCACCATGGGATTTGATGATCCGGTTGCACGGCTCAATTCGCTTGCTTGAATTTTGCCGTCGCTGCCGGCGATTTTCGATCCCATATCTTGAAGGAAGACTGCGCTTAGCTTCGGAAGCGCTCCACTCTCCTCGAGATCCTGGTTGACATTGCTCCAGAATTTCTGCTTGTCGGATTCGGTCATATCGGCGCAGGAGGTCTTAACGCCTTCTTTCAGGATTTTATAGGCATCGTCCAGCAAATTCTGTGAGACCTTCTCGTTGACCTGAGACGCCAGTAGGTCAGCTCCGGAGCGGGGCCAGTCCGCCGATGCATCTGAAGGATCTGATGGATATGACATAGTAAGAAACCTCGAACGAGCGAT
>JAGQHH010000219.1 GCA_020431945.1 Cyanobacteria bacterium HKST-UBA02
GAGAAAGGCAGAGAGATTTGACTTGTATCCAACGAGCTCAACCAGATCCTTCTGGGCAAGATTATTGATCTCCATCAGGTAAGTAAGTGCTTCCTGTGGTGTCATTTCTTCTGCGAGCCTCGGGAGCTTCTTCTCGTACTGAGCAATGAGGTCTCCCAGAACGGACAGATAATCGGCTTCGCCACTGGTCAACGTGCTTCTGCGGTAAGCAAGCTCCTTCATCACCTTTACCGCTGCTTCGAATTCCGATTTCTCGCGCAGTGGAACCAGAGGGAATTCCCGCACCAGATTCATGTATGCCTTGTCTACTCTTGCAGTGTTCATGCTTGCCACCTGTCGTATTCCGCGTGGGTCATCATCTCTAAGACGTAAACACGCTGCGCAGAATAGTCGATCGAGCTGATTAGTCGGTAGTTGTTTCCGCCGATATCGAATACCACCTGGTCCTTTACGTAATCGGCGCTCCTGAATGTGTCTCTGACGTCTGCAAACGAGCTCCATGCGGCTGCCCGGGTGACATCAATCCAGTTCGCCAGAGGCTTGCGCGCCCCTGCATGTTTCCGCGCGAAGGCGTTTAGCTCTGTTTCGTTGATGATTTCCACAGTTGGTCTGAATCTGACAATCAGGTTATCATTTTGATAACTTCTCGTCAAGCGTGCGAGGATGTGCGTGTGCTCGATGTTATCATTTTGATAACGTCTGATCAAAGGCGTATTTCGCTGTTTGGGAGCCTTCCCTCCCTGACCAGATTAAAAATGCCGGAATGGCATGCGGTTTCTACGTATATCCGTATTGACAGTGATGTCAATGGATCTTAGGATCCAAATACTCCTCGCTTCACAGTGTGTTCCTCGTATGACCGGATTCGAGCAATTCAGCTTTGGTGATAAAGCAGAACCCCAGCCAGCCCTCTGGCAGGGAGCTGACCATCCGCTCGCCATGCCCGCCCGTCTGGATGCCGGAGCGAGTGTTTCGGATGCACCTGCTACTACGGCGAGCGTCTCGGACGCACCTTCCGAATTACCAGCACCGGTCCAGCAGGCTATCGAGTCGGGCGCTCCGATTCGCTTCAGCACAGCCTCCGAGAATGCCGAAGGCGGACGCGAACCAGACTTTTTCCTGAACACTGACGGTCAGCTCGAAGCCAATCCCAAGGCAACGCCGAGCCCCGATGGAAGCATCAATATCCAGATGCAGACAGCCGCCGAGGCGGAGCATAAGAGCCTCTCCCAGGCCATTGAAGCCAGGACCGAAGGCCAGAAAAAGTTCGCAGAGGAGCTGATTCGACACTTTCAAAAGTCCCATCCCGGGGACTCGGTCCCTGGCTGGATGACAGACCTCGCCAATGCCAAGCCGAACATTCCCGATTTCGTTCCCTTCCCGGCTGCGCGGACCGCACCGGTGACGCCTCCCCCGGAGAATGGTTTCGTCAATCGTGGCGTAAGCCCCGGCGGTGGTGGAAGGAGCTCCGGTACCGGCGGCTATTCCAACAATGGCGGATTCGACAATCAGGGCTACTTCAGAGGAAATGGCTCGTCGGGCGATGGAGTCATGAATACCGGTCATTATGATGGGAAAGGAAAACCGCTAGGAGACGGACAGGTAGTTCAGGCTAAGCAGATCTATGACTACATGACCGAGCAATATCACCTCACTCCTGCTCAGGCTTCCGGAATCCTGGGCAACATGCAGACAGAATCCAGCTTCAATACGGCTGCCTACAACAAAGGCGAAGGCGCCATCGGTCTGATCCAGTGGGAAGGACCGAGAAGAACAGCCCTGGAAAACTTTGCCAGTGCGCAAGGCCGACCGGTAACCGACTGGAAGCTGCAGGTAGACTTCATGATGCATGAATTGCAGGGTTCCGAGAGCGGAGCCTGGGCCAAGATCCAGCAAGCTGAAACTCCAGCTCAAGTTGCTGCAGCCTTCGACAAGTACTATGAGCGCAGTGCCGGCACTTCACGCGGCGAGCGCATGGCCAATGCAGAGAACATACACAAGACCATAGCTGCCACCGCTTGATCCTGGGATGCTTTCAATCCATCCTTTCGAGGAGCGTGATAATCTTCTTGTTGCCTTTCTTCCTTGCCAGATCCAGTGCTGTATCTCCCGAACGTGTGCGAGCATTCTTATCCGGATTGGCGCAGACTATTGTCACCATGCGGGCATTTTTGAGGACGGCTTGATGCAGAGCTGTTTTACCATCATAAGCCTGGCAATTCGGACTGGCACCATGCCGAAGCAATAATCGCACCATATCCTCGGAGCCGTCCATGATAGCTCTATGCAACAGTGTTCCACCGGAGTACGTGCCGGCAGCGTTCGGGTTCGCGCCGGACCGCAGGAGCAACTCGGCCACGGCGCCGCTGTTATTCTGCACCGCGAACTGCAAGGGGCAGAATCCCTCCTTGTCTTTGACATCGACTGAAGCACCGGCTTGAAGAAGCAGAGTCGCTGCATTTAGCGCATCGGCCTTTGCCGCCCAGTGAAGCGGATAGCGACTTTTCTTCAAAGCTGTGATGGAAGACGAGTCCGAGTCAATCATCTCTTTGAGTGTTTCTAAATCGTCCAGACCGGCAGCATGGTGGATTTCGTAAGAGACGCCCCTGGACCGAAGAAAAGAAACCCTCTCTTTATCTCCATCAGCAGCCGCTCCGTCCATAAGGGACCATCCACCGTCATTGGTGGCACGAGGATTCGCACCAAGCTCGATGAGCTTGCCGGCAAAGTCGAGATTGACAGACATGGCAATCTCGAGTGGCCGGTCGTTCCCATGAGAGTTCCCGCTGTTTAGCAGAACGGGGTCTGCTTCGATCAGCACTTTTACGGTTTCTATGTCGAGGTTGGCGATCGCTGCCAATAGCAGCTCGCGTCGTTCTCTTTTGCTCTTTGGAATGGTGACTTCTCTCTGCGACATCGAGATCTTGATCGCTCCAGGTGCGGAGACTTACTTCTCAGGGAAGAAGTTGGGCAACTTGGGATGCTTGTTGTCTTCGATCTGCTGCTTGACCGTCTCCCTGAATTTGTCGATTCTCTGTGTGGGGGTTTCGTCGCCGATGATGGAAAAGTTTGAGAGCATCTGATTGATGGCGCTGCCCTGCTCCCCGCTCTTGGCTGGATTCTCGGACATAAACGCCTTTTGAATAGCATCGAATTGCATCTCGGAGCTTCCGGGCGTAGCCAGGTAGGAATTGCGAATATCTTTCAGCATGGCGTGGCAGGCCACGCCTTCATCGAAGTCCTTGATTGTCATTCCGAGACAGTCGAACTCCACATTGGTTGACTGTCTGCGACCTTCCCACTTCATTTTTCGGGGACTCCTGAGGAATGTTTGCTTGACCGGAAATGAGCTGCTAACCTATATGTACCCTGGCTTTGCAGGTTTTTAGCACCGGCATCGAAATCAGGCGACGGGGAGGATTGTGCTTTCGAGGTCCTGATCCGTAGATATCGCAAAATTGCGATATCTGGAAAATGGCGTCGAAAAGAATGCAACCCGACCGAAAGCCTGCTCCCCCGTGGTATGGGGGTGATTGTTCGGGCGCTAGATCGGGTAAGTTGGTGATGTGACGGTCTCCTGGGTCTCCAGGCGAATATGCGGAAATCTGTACACTTCTCGAGTCTCAATCTGCGCGTTTTGCTGGCATTGTGTGTTCTGGCTCTGAGCCTTTCGGGCTCGTATGCTGCCGAAGAAGTCGACGCTCCAGCGGTCGCTCCCGTGGGCCCCTCAATAGACGCCATGGGTGACGAGTCTAGCTCAGAGAGCTCATCCTCAGAGAGCTCGTCTTCAGGCAGTTCATACTCGAGACCGCCCCTGCAGGGCAAAACCGAGCATGCCGAGTATCTTCTGGAAGAAAACATGCTTTATCAGCATGCCATGAAAGCCATGGACAAGAAGGACTATGCTTCCGGGCTTCGGTATCTGGAGATGTTGACCCCGGAGTTCGATAAAGAGGGCTGCGAGCCTCTGCAAGGGCAAATTTCGTTTTACCAGGCAGAATGCCATAAGAATCTCAAGCGGATGCACGCCGCCATGGACAAGTTCAACCAGGCTTACGAGCTCTTTGCCAAGTTCGACTCGTCCAATCCGCTGAAGGGCAAGGCCTATCAAGAATACGAGTACTTGAAGGTGATGCAGGCCAGGATGGACTCTGCCAATCCTCTACAGGGCGGTATCCAGCAGAGCAGTCTTTACGGCGAGGCCGACAAGCATCGCATCTCCCTGGTCAAGGGAACGCCTCAATTCGACATCAATCCCAACGCCACCCTCGAAATTCCTGTCGATGCGAACTCCATCTTGCTCCAGGTCCAGGAAGACGATGTCATTCCGAGGATCGTGAAAGAGTGCTTCGCCGATATGACCTGTCTGGAGACCGCTGAGATTGGCTCGAACGTCACCAACGCCGACCGGCGCTGGGTGCCTATCAAAGTATCGGGCGCGACCGCCGCCCTGTCCATGGACGGCCGACAGAATCCGGCATTCAGAGCAATCGTAAACGGCCGCTCTTATCGGTTTTTCGTGGTTCTTCCCGGACTCAGACCCGGACCGAGAAAGATTCTGCTGGTCACGGATTCAGAGAAAATCTGTGCTGTGGATGTGGAGAATATGGACACCTGGCTCCTTCGCATGGGTCGGGCTCCGGATGGTAGAGTCATCTCAGCCAAATGGTATAAGCTGGAGCACGACAAGACCTTGCTCGAGAAGAACAAGCGGATTCTGGAGCAGCAACGACAGCAGCGACAGCGTCGGGTGTGGTGAGACACATTTGAGAATTTTTCTGACTGGAGGGGCCGGGGATCTCGGGCAATACTGTTGCCGGTCTCTGCTCGGGATGGGACATACTCCGATAGTTTTTGATGTGCGAAAACCTCAGGAGAAGGATTCACCGATAGCGAAGGATGTTCTTGAGTCGCCTGTTATAGAGTTCATCGAAGGCTCTGTCATGGATCGGGAGGCGCTGAGGAAGGCGCTGAAAGATGTCGATGTCGTGGTTCATATAGCTGCCTGGCACGGTATCCATGAGTTCAGGAAAGATAAGGATGCCTGGGAGTTCTGGGACCTGAATGTAAATGGAACCTTCAATGTCTTCCAAACCGCCGCTGAAGCAGGCATCAAGAACATGGTATTCATATCGAGCACCAGTATCGATGAGCGCTTCGGAATTTACGGACATACCAAAGTGCTCGGAGAGGAGATCGCGACTGCATATGCATTCAGGCATGGCATGAATGTCATCACCCTTCGCCCCCGCGCCTTCATCCCCCCGTATAACACAGACGTCTATGAGCGATTCATCGACTGGGCAAAGTGGTTCTCAAAAGGCGCGGTGCATATCTCGGATGTTGCTCAGGCTGTAATTAAGAGCATCGAGGTTCTTCTTGAAGGCAATCACAGCCTCGAGAAGGCTCCTGTCTTTCTCACCGTGGATGGTGCTTACCAGTATTCAGACGAGGACCTGGCCGACTGGGATGCTGATGGTCCGGGATCGACTTTCCGCAAGCACTACAATCAGTTCTATGACCTTGCCGTGAGTGCCGGACTCGACCCGGCTCTCAAGCCCACCAGGCTCGACATTTCCGAGACCCAGCGGGTTCTCAATTACCGGCCGCTATACAGTATGAAGACTCTGCTCCTCGAGCTTAAAATGTACGGACCGGAAGGTCCCTATGCGCAGAGCAAATAAGAGATATCCCCATCGTGAGGTTGGGATCGCGGTGGGGATATAGTCTCTTTTTTACCGCAGATCGGAAAATTCGCAATATTGTGAATTTTCCGATTTTGCAGTTTCGGGGAATATGATCACCCCCCGGAGGTTCCCTCGAATCGAGCTATTACCTCAATCTTGGCAGCGATATTCCGGTTGAACTCGGGGAGTTCTTCTGCCGGAATCCAGTATTCCCGGTGTACGGATGCCGCACCGACAATTTGAATATCGTAGCCGTCCAGGTAGTCGGTGAAGACTCGAAACCGGGTGACATAGCCGACAAAGTCGGAGGCTGCATCTCTTGTGTTCCAGTCCCTGGCGATCTGAATTGCATATTCCAGATTCAAGACAGGATAGAAGAATGGCTGAGCCTCGAGACGCGGAGGGAAGGAGCTGTAGTCAGACTGGACGATCAGATCTAGCTCTTTCTGTCCTACGGGCCGGAAGAGAATAGTTGTTTGTCTGTTCATAGAGCACCTCCTTGCTCAGCTCCATTGACCGCGCTCGATTCGTTCGAAGTGTCGGCGCACCCAGCGCATCAGGGTGATTGCCTTGATGCGAGCGGGAAATATTCCTGTCCCGGTGTCTGAGACGGGGACTGGAAATTCGAACAGGGTTTCGCTAGCTTGCGTTTCGCTGTTCGCGATAATCCTGTACCAGAGATCGCCGTCGCGATAGCAGACGAATTCCGCCATGGTGTTTTTCACGAGAGTTTTCAGAGTAGTCATAGTGATTCCTCGAATGTGCGCGCGGGCACAGCGATACTGTATATGGCATCGCAAGAGCTTCGATATATGCCACGGCGAAGCGGCACCACGCGCCTGTGGTTATGGATGTTTTGTTACGCGAGCGGCGCCCCGAGGCTACGCCCGCACAATATCATCGACGGACAGATCCGGGCGGAATCGTCGGCAATTGCCGTAGGCCGTCACGAGTGTGCCCGACCGCGTCGATTTACCGCGGTTTGCGAAAATAATTTGTCTGGGCGAAAACATTACTCATGACTCCGGAGAATCTTTAGACCTATACTTGAGCTGGTCGCTCATTGTTCAGCTTACTTCCCCGTCTTGTAGTCGTCAATGCGGATCTCCCGATGATGCAAATGGATCGTAACCGATGATTATCATTCCAGGCTCTTACAAGGGTGAGCTTCCGGCTCTCAGTGATGAGCAGAAAGAGCTTGCCTCCAGGCTCTCGGAGCATGTCCATGTGCTCGCTTCCGAGATCGGTCCTCGAAGCCTCACCCGCGCGCCGGCCAATCTCATCACTGCCGGCGCCTATGTCGAGCATGTCTTTAAAAAGTACGGTTATTCTCCGGAGCGCGAAGAGTTCAGCGTCGAATGGGCTGATGAGGAGAATTCCGAACTCACTTCAGAAGGCGTTGCCATAGTGCACACCCACAGCAATGTATTCAATGTTGTAGCCGAGCTCGAAGGAAAGAAGAAGTCGAAAGGAATCGTAATTGTCGGTGCACATTACGACTCCGACTATGGCTGTCCCGCCGCCAACGACAATGGCAGCGGGGTCGCTGCCATGCTCGAGATCGCCCGTAGCCTGCAAGAGGAAGATCTAGAGCGTACCGTTCGCTTTGTAGCGTTCACCAATGAAGAATGGCCTTTTTTCCTGACAGACGCAATGGGCAGCCTCCAGCACGCTCAGACTTGCAAGGAGCGCAAGGAGAAAATCGAAGGCATGATCTGTCTCGAGACCATTGGATATTTTACTGATGAGCCGGACACTCAGAAGTATCCACTGCCGCTGTTCGGCTTTCTGCTTCCCAGCACGGGCAACTTCATTTCTTTCATAGCAAACCTCCAGTCCATTTCTTTGCTCAGGCGTAGCATCAAATCGTTTCGCGAAAACGTCGATTTTCCATCCGAGGGCTGTGCTGTTCCCCAGGAGATACGGGGAGTCGAGTTCTCAGACCATCGCAATTTCTGGAAATTCGGTTATCCTGCCATTATGGTGACCGACACGGCCTTCTTCCGTTATCCGCACTATCACACAGAAGAGGACACGCCGGACAAGATCGACTATGACAAGCTTGCCCTCGTCGTTTCCGGACTTACCGGCATGGTCAGGGATCTGTGCATGAAAACTTGAGCGATTGAACGTATGAAGCCGCTGATTTTCGGACTGATTTTGTTTTTCTCTGTTGTCCTTGCATTGCCGTTAGAGGCTGAGGACGCTGGACTCGGTAGGAATCTCGTTGTCGATTCGCAAACTGCAAGCGAGGATGGCAGACCGATTTATGATCTTGCTCCTCTGGATATCCTTGTGGCCAGGCACTGGTTTCCGCCGAAGGACGGCAAGGGTGGAACCATTGTAGGGTTTCGAGTGGATCGAAGCGGGCGTGCAAGTGGTGTTCGCCTCGTGAAAGGTTCTGATCCTTCAGGAAGAAGGGCGGAGTGGTCCGGGAATGAGCTGAAGGTTACCGGAGTCTATTCCCTCAGCGACGCGGCTGCGGTGAAGGCTGTGCGGGATACGGATTTCCCACGGGTTCCCATCGGAGATGCCGAGATTCAGTTCGAGTTTCGACTGCGATCCAGGGGGAATCATTTCAAGCTCGAAGGAGCCTGCGTCAGGTTGCTGTCTGGGAACACACCACCATCTGTAGTGTTCATCAAGTCTGACCTCTCCGGGCTTTCTTCCGCCAGAAAGGCAGCTCGCCTTGCGGCAATCGAGAAAGCCAATCGCGCTGCTCTTCAGCGCATTCCCTGATCACTGTAAGGAGAAGTGGATGACTTGCTTTTCCATGTCGATGGTGTAGCGGTGCGGGGCGAGGAAATCATCGCCGAGCACGGGAAGAAGCTCGGGGTGTTTGAGCTCGTCGTCTTTAGCCAGAGATGATCTCTTCTGGTCGATCTCCTCCAGCTCTTTGGTGATTTGCTCTTGCCTTTTCGTATCGCCTTTGCGAACAGCCATACCCATGGCTATGCGGAGCTCGCGCTCTTTTCGCTCTCTCAACTGTTCTTCTTCGGACATATTTCGCGAGGGGTGATCGTAGACCCATCCGGGATCGACCGAGATGCGCAGAGATCGTCTTTCCAGTGGCCCTAGCTTGAAGATTTCCCGGGATTCGAATTCGAGCTTGTTGCTTCGCATCGACTGATCCTGGTTGAATTCTTGTTCCTTCTCCGTCTTGGGAATCGCCACTCCATAGAGTCTGCACTGGCTGGCGCTCTTGAAGAGCAGAGCCGGATCGCCCTTTCCGGTGCCCAGGCGAACCGGCTTTTTCTTACCGTTGATCTCGAGATAGACGATGATCATCCGCTGTTCCGGAATATACTCGAAAGGCACGAAATTGCCGGTGGAGACGATGTTCGTGTAGAAGCCTTTTTTCGTGAAGATGAAGCTCTTATCGTCACGGGTAAGGTCGAAGTCTTTGTAGAAGTCCTGACCGAGGGAGCCAAGGATGCGAGCGTCGATAACTTGCATCGGCATCTTCTCGCGAATGATCGGACCGACTTGGATCGTCAGCTTTCTCAACCAGAAGCCGTGCTTCTTGCGATCGGAGCAGGTTGTCGTGCCGTCGTATCCGTGTGTTTCTTTTGTGAGTGAAAGGAGATTGACGTCGAATTTGCTTGCTTGCGTGACTGGAGTGGTCGTATCCAGCACCATGCGCAGGGCGCGGCTGTTTATCGTTGCCAGGATTTCTCTGCCATCTTCTTTCACTTCGCAGTTGACTCTGGCCACGTTGGGGAGTATGTCTCCTGCCGGTGCCTCCGCTGCTATTTTGTCTTCCTTATCGGCCGTCTTGCTCTCGCCTGCCTTAACGGCTTTTGTCTGACTCGATTCTTTGCTTACCTTTTCCGTCTTCGAGGGAGCCTGAGCTTTCGGGTTCTTGAAGGTCTTATCGAAGCGAGTCAGGACTTTTGCGGCATAGTCACCCATCTGCGAATCAGGCGACAGGGCGAATACCCGGCGATAAAGAAGGAGCGCCCGGTCCATTCGACCCATGTTCTGGTAGCACTGGGCTGCGT